>JAGCJE010000089.1 GCA_017648225.1 Kiritimatiellia bacterium
CGACAATGTCTACAATACCGCCAAGACGATTGCCTAATTCAAGGACGATAAAACGATGAACGACTCTCTTACCGCCATCAGCCCCATCGACGGACGCTACGCTTCGAAGTGTGAAGAACTCAAGGAGATTTTCTCCGAATATGGCCTAGTTAAGCGCCGCGTTCTCGTCGAGTGCGTTTGGCTCGAAGCTCTTTGCGACGCTAAGGAAATCGCCGAATGCAAAGCGCTCTCTGCCGCTGAGCGCAAGGCGCTCCGCGCGATTGCCGCGGAGTTTTCCGTCGAGGACGCCGCTCGCGTCAAGGAGATCGAAAGAACGACTAATCACGACGTTAAGGCCGTCGAGTACTTCCTTAAGGAAAAGGTAGCCGGGACGTCGCTTGAAAAGAGAGCCGAGTTCATTCATTTCGCATGCACGTCCGAAGACATCAACAACATGTCTCACGCGCTCATGCTCCGCGACGGCAAGGCGTGCCTCAGAGCGGCGATGGACGAGATGACGGCGAAGATCGCAGCTTACGCTAAAGAGTGGGCGAAGGTCCCCATGCTCGCGCATACCCACGGTCAGCCCGCCTCGCCCACGACGGTCGGCAAGGAGCTCGCCGTCGTCTCCGCGCGTTTGAAGCGCCAGGCCGGCGAGATCGACCGTCTCGTAATGCCCGCTAAGATGAACGGCGCGGTAGGTAACTTCAACGCTCACTTAAGCGCCTATCCTAAGGTTGACTGGGAGAAGCTTTCGCGCAAGGTAATCGAGTCGCTGGGCTTGAGGCAGAACCGCCTTACGACACAGATCGAGTCCCACGACGGAATCGCCGAACTTTTCGATGCGATCTGCCGTTGGAACAGTGTACTTACGGACTTTGACCGCGACGTGTGGATGTACATTTCGATGGGCTACTTTAAGCAGAAGACCATCAAGGGCGAAATCGGATCATCGACGATGCCCCATAAGGTCAATCCCATCGACTTCGAGAATTCCGAGGGCAATCTCGGTCTCGCCAACGCCGTTATGGGCTTTATGTCTTCTAAACTTCCCATCTCGCGTATGCAGCGCGATTTGACCGATTCAACGACTCTGCGCAACATGGGCGTAGGTTTCGGTTATACGCTTATCGCGATCCGCTCTACGATTAAGGGTTTAGGTAAGCTCGAGCTCAACGCCGAGCGCCTTGCCGAAGATCTTGACCGCAACTGGGAGGTGCTCGCAGAACCTATTCAGACAGTTATGCGCAAGGTCGGCATGGACAGGCCCTACGAGAGACTTAAAGAGCTTACTCGAGGCCGCCGCGTGAACGCTGAGATTATGCGCGATTTCGTCGAGGCTCTGCCGCTTCCCGCCGAAGATAAGGCGAGGCTTAAAAAGATGACGCCCGCGACTTATACGGGCATCGCTGCCAAACTCGCCAAGCTCGCTTAAATCAATATCCTGAAAGGACTTATGCAGATGAAAAAGGGAATTCTCGTTCGCCTTATGGCGATGATGTTCATTCAAATGATGACTTTCCCCGTCTGGTTCACGACGCTCGCGAAGTTTGTAGGAGATCGCCCCGGTTGGGATACGCCTCTTTACAGCATGCTGATGGGTATCGGCATGTTTGCGTCCCCCGTCGTCTGCATGTTCGCCGATAGGTTCCTCGATTCCGGCAAGGTGTTGGCATTGTGCAATCTTGTCGCGGCGGGCGCTTTAGGCGGGGCGTTTTATGCCAGCGACTCGTTTACGCTCTCGATGCTCCTGCTTGTTGCGACTGTCGCGCTTATGCCGACGTGGTCGCTCGTTTCTGCCGTCGCGATGACCCACGCGTCGCAGTCATCGTTCCCGTATATCCGTGCGCTCGGTTCTGTCGGTTGGGCGGCGAGCGCGGTTTTTTCGATCGTTGCTATCAAGTGCTTCGGCTTTACCGAATTCGAGAAAAGCCCATGGATTTTCGCATGCGGCGCTTTTGTAGCGCTCGCGGGATTTTTAACGGCGCTTGTTCAGCCCGCGACTCCCCCCAGCGCGAAGGGTTCGAAAATGAGTGTTGTCGACGCGCTTGGCCTTAGAGCGTTCGTTCTTCTTAAAGATCGTTCGGTGCTCATCCTCTCTACCGTCGTTCTTCTTTCGATGGTGGCGTTTCAATGGTACTTCTATTATAATTCGCAGTATCTTTCGGATGCGGGTTGGAATATGACGACCGCCGTGATCAATATCGGTACGCTCGTTGAGCTAGGCTTTATGGTGGCGCTACCCTGGATTATTAAGCGTCTTGGATTCAAGGGCTCTACGCTTCTCGGCTTCGCTGCGTTGGCGTTCCGCTATGGTGCGTTCTATCTCGCGGCGAAAACGGGCTGCCATCTTCTCGACTTCGGCGGAATCATGATTCACGGCCTTATTTTCGGCATTCTCATTGTCGGAATCCAGATGCACATGGCTGAGATCGCTCCCGCAGAATTGCGTAATCAGGCCCAGGGATTCGTGATGCTTCTCACGGCCGGGATCGGGTACTTCCTTTCGGTAGGTCTCTTTCGCGTCGTTCTCGAGGCGAGTAAGTCGCCTGCTGGTGCGATCGACTGGACGATTCCGTTTATGACGGCATTCGTGATCGCGGCAACGGCGTTCGTTCTTTTTGCGCTCTTTTATAGAAGCCCTGCCAAGAAGTTATAAAGCGTTACTTCTTAGATTTAAAATCCAAAATCTGGAGCGATTCGGCTACGCGCCGTTCGCTTCCGTCAGAAGGCTTGTTGACGATTGTTATGCCGTCGCCGTGGCGAAGGCCCATCATCGTCGAGCCGCCCCCGTCCATCGAAATAAGCGCTTTAGGATCGCATCCGAACTTTTCAAGAAGATAGCGTAGCTCTACGTAATTTACGCCGATGGAATGCTTCTGGCGGCCGTCTGCGATTCCGATTACGGTAATGCGGTTTGTTATATTGTTGCCGGCGAAGGTGCGCGGGGCGCGGCAGGCGGCGCGTTTTTTGCAGGCCTTCGGAGATTTGTCGGAGTAGTCGGGAAGGGGTTTTCCGTAGCCGGGCACTCCGTCGCAGGACATCACATTGTCGTACTTCTCGAGAAGGTCTTTACCGAAGCGGCGTATGACGGGTTCTTCGCCGGCGTTGAACGCGAGCGTCGCTTCACCGTTCGGGTATTTTGAAGGTATCATTTTACCGTCGACTTTGAGCTGGAAATACGGGGTGGACGGGTCGACGGTAGAGTGGTAGACTCCGTTAACGCACGCGAGAGCCTTGTTTTCCTTGGCGAGCAGACTCGGACATTCGCGTCGCTCGCCGCGGCGCGCGATATTGAGCGAAATGCCTTTCGCCTGCTTCCAGTCGATTACAAGCCAGTGAGTCGCGACGGGTCCGTCCCCGAAGAGATTGTCAAAGTGGGCCGACAGATACATGACTCCCTCGGCAAGTTTTTCCGCCGACGCGGAGCGCATGGGCTTTTCGCGCAATTCCGCGGGGAAATGTTTGAGTACATCGGGAGAAATCTCTTTTAGCTTTGCGTTTTGGCCGCCTGCGGTTGACGCGGCGGCGGCAATGACGGTTAAAACAACGACGGCAGAGAAGACGAATTTTTTCATTTTGATTGTGTGTTACTGTAAAAGGTAGCCGAAACCATACGAGACAAGGGCGACGAACGTTGAAATTCCCGCCATTACGGAAAAGCCTCGCCAAAAGGACGTGCCTCGGGCGACGCTCAAATAGAAGTTGAAAAAGGCGATTATGCTGAATGCACCGAGGAGCATCGCGCCAAGCGCGAGAGTTGCGCTTGGCATGAAAACATAGGGAGCGACGAGTATCAGAACGGTGATGATGTAGGCTAGGCCCGTATAGGTAGCTGTCTTCATCGCACTTCCCCCGTCTTCTGCGCCGTTCTCGCCTCCTGCCTGGGCGTCTGCGCGTGCCGAGAGAAATGCCGACGCGGCCATCGACATCGCTGCGGCCAATCCGGTAATCAGCCCGAGTTTCGCGATTTTCGAGCACTCCCCGATAGCGAACGTGAATCCCGCGAGCGCCCCGGTAAGTTCGACGAGCGCATCGTTAAGGCCGAGAACGATCGCGCCCATGTTGTTGAGCCGCTCGTCGTTCAGCATATCAATGAGCTCGGCCTCGTGCCGCTCCTCGTCGTCCGCTATGATCGCGAGCTGCGGGTACGTCTGCAGTATCTTGCGGTACGTTTTTCCGGCGGTGTTTTCGCCGCGCTCCATCGCCTTAAGCGTAAACGTGATTCCGAAAATGCGCGCGCAGAACACCGTCCATGCGACCTTGAAAGATGACGGTCTTGCGTCGCTGCCGAGAATCCCGGCGATAACACGCGCGTGGGACGCCTCGTCTTCGCTGATACTCAGGAGAATTTTTTTGTTCTTTGGATCTTTTTCAATCTGCCCCAAGCGTGCGTAAACTGCGGCTTCGGTAAGTTCGTTTTTTAGCTGTGAAAAAAGAACGGCGGCTGTTTCGGAGTTTTTATTCATTGCGCAATAGTATACCATATTTATGGTATAATGAAGCGGTTGATAAAATAGCGAGGAGACCAGAAATGAAAAAGATATTATTTGCCGTGGTGTGCGGTTTTTGCGTCGCCTGTTCCGCGGTGTCCGATACATACGGGACACTGCCGACGAAGGCTCACCTGAAGTACCATAAACGCGAAATCATCGCCATCGTCCATTGGGGTCCGAACACATACACCGGCCAGGAGTGGGGTTTCGGAAACGTTTCTCCCTCCCGTGTAACACCCGACAGTCTCGATCCCGAGCAGTGGGTGAAGGCTATGGCGGACGGCGGGATCAAGGCAGTCGTTCTTGTCGCGAAACATCACGACGGATTCTGTCTCTGGCCTTCGAAGTATAATAAGGATTATTCGATGGCGGCTGTTCCCGGAAAGTGCAGGAACTTCGATATAGTCCGCGCGACGGAAAAGGCGTGCCGTAAATACGGTCTTGAATTCGGTGCGTATCTCTCGCCGTGGGATCGGTACCGCGCAGATTACGCGCGGCCTTCCTATGTCGATTACTTCCACAATCAGTGGGATGAACTTATGACGGACTACGGCGATATCTGCGAGATATGGCTCGACGGCGCCAACGGCGGCGACGGCTGGTACGGCGGCGCGAACGGCGGACGGGGTGAGCGCCGTTCCATTCCGGCCGGTTATTACCAGAAGCCGCGTCTTCTCGCGAATCTTCATAAAAAGCATCCCGAAGCAGTTGCGTTCGGCGGCCATTACAACTGGTCTATAAAGTGGTGCGGGAACGAGCGCGGAACTTCGCCCGAAACGTGGTGGAACCCTTCTAAAGGCGATGACGGTAAAGAGTATTGGATGCCTTCCGAGGCCGATACGCCGTTCCGCGGCGGCTGGTTCTTCCATGCTCATGAAAGCCCGAAGCCGATGACGCGTCTTGTCGATATGTATTTTGAGTCCGTCGGCCGCGGTGCGGTACTCAATCTCGGTATCGCTCCCGACAAGCGCGGACTCGTCTGCGAGGCAGACGTCAAACGTCTGAAGGAATTCGGGGATTATGTGCGCAAGTTCAACTCTGTCGATATCGCCGCTAAGGAGGGTGCGCAATATTCCGAAGGGCGGGATCGCAACAGGCTGATTCTCAATGTGAGACTTCCCAAAGCCGCCCGTTTCAACTGCGTCGACTTTAAGGAGAAAATCGAACTTGGACAGCGCGTCGAAAACTTCACCGTCAAGGTTAATATTGACGGCAAGTGGACTGAGGTCGCTAAGGGAACAACCGTCGGCTATCGCCGCATAGTCCGATTTGACGAGGTCGAAGCGAGCGAGGTCCGCGTAACGCTCAAGGGCCGCGCCGCGCCGGTCATGGACGGCAATGTCGCCCTACGCTATGCGCCAGAGGTCGTTGCGGAAGGCGCGAAGCGAAAGGATACCCTCGATAAGCGCGGATGGAAAATCATTGATGAAAGCTGCAAGAAGCCTGGCAATGCGAAAAACGTAATCGACGGCAACGAGAAGACGCTTTGGAATACTCATCCTGTCGGGCAGAGTCCGATACCGCCGCCGCAGTATTTTTCGGTAGATTGCGGGAAGGTCGTGACGATGAAGGGGTTCGATTACGTGCCGCGCATGGACAACTGTATGCATGGCATGGTGGACGGCTACGAGTTCTTTGTTTCGGACGACGGTAAAAGCTGGCGCCTCGTCAAAGCGGGCGGCATCGGCAATCTCGCAGCGAATCCCGTCAGGAACAGAATCGTTTTCGATAGTCCCGTCAAGGCGCGTTACTTCAAGTTCAACGCCACCCACTCTCTTTCCGGCAATAACCAATGCTGTTTTGCCGAGATCGATTTGTGGTGAGGCAACATGGCAGTCGCATTCATTTTGTCTGATGTCGCCTGATATGATCTTCTGATTTTATGATACAATATCGGAATATGAAAAAATCGATTTTTACTTTTGTCGCGCTTCTGGCGGGAATCGTTTTCGCAGAGGAGCAGATTATCAACGGCCAAAAATGGGTCTGTGAGGACGGGCTTTGCGTCCCGGTTGATGACGGCGCCGCCGAAACAAACGCCACGCCTGCGGCGGCTGATATTTCGCACTCGGCCGAAACGATCGACGCCCAGAAGTGGGTCTGTAAGGACGGGCTTTGCATGCTTGTCGAAGAATCTTCCGAAGACGGCCGGCAGCTTGCGGCGGGTGCGGACGGGAACGAGCAGGCCGCCGGTAAAACCCGCCTCGCCCAAGGCTATATGGACGTCGATGAGTTTATAGCTTTCCTTGAAAACGAGAAGAAGGCGCCGTTTTTCGACGGAAAGGCCTGGTGGCTCGTCGTAATTCTGATTCTTCTCGGGGGGCTCGCGATGAATCTGACCCCGTGCGTTCTGCCGATGATTCCCATCAACCTGATGATCATCGGGCGTTCCGCGTCGCGCGGCGCTTTTTACGGCGCGGGCATCGCCGTCGCCTACGGCGTGCTCGGAATTCTCGCCGCGGTCGGCGGGATGGCTTTCGGCGTCATTCAGGGGAGCCCCTGGTTCAATGCGGCCATCGCGCTTTTATTCCTTGTTCTCGCGCTGTCGATGCTCGGAGTCTTCTTTATTGATTTTTCGAAGAAGCGCAACAACTTCGCCTCGATGCGTGAGAGCATGTGGCCGTGGCTATTCGCGTTTTTCATGGGTGTTGTAAGCGCTATTCTCGCGGGCGCATGCGTCGCGCCGATTTTGATTACGGTGCTCTTGTTGACGGCCGATCTTTTTTCAAAGGGCGTTTATTTTGCCCTGGCGCTC
Source organism: Kiritimatiellia bacterium (assembly GCA_017648225.1). Lineage (GTDB taxonomy): Bacteria > Verrucomicrobiota > Kiritimatiellia > RFP12 > UBA1067 > UBA1067. The sequence goes on from JAGCJE010000089.1 coordinate 7,231, forward strand.
CCGTTCGTCATGGGCGTCGGAATGGCGCTGCCCTGGCCGTTTGCCGGTGCGGGGCTTCAGGTTCTTCCGAAGCCGGGCGCATGGATGACGAAGGTGAATAAGATTTTCGGCGTCCTGGTTCTCGGATTCTCCGCATACTACGCGTATCTCGCCTATGCCGGGTTTAAGCCTTGCTGCGAGAGCGCGGAGGCCTTTGTTCAGGGAGATGCGGTAAAAATATCGTCTCCGTCCGAGTTTTCGCTAGACGGGCTCAAGCGTCCTGTGATCGTCGACTGCTGGGCTTCATGGTGCAAGAACTGCACTGCGATGGAAAAGACGACTCTTGCCGACGATCGCGTGAAAAAGGTTTTGGCCGAGAAGGGTTTTACATTTATCAAACTGCAGGCCGAAGACATCAAGGAGCTGAAAAAGCTGCCTGGTTTCGAAGAGGTCAAGGGTCTGCCCGCGTTTGTGATTTTCGAATAAACAATCGGTAAAAAGAAAGGAATACAAAAATGAAAAAAACAATGATATTGGCCGCAATGTCTGCGGTATCGCTGGCGCTTTTCGCCAAGACATCAACTCCGGCGGGATTCACCGATGATCTGGACGCGGCGATTGAAGCGTCGAAAAAGTCGGGCAAAACCGTCTACGCCGTTTTCTCCGGAAGCGACTGGTGCCATTGGTGCAAGGTTCTCGAGAAGGATTATCTCTCCAAGAAGGAATTTGTTGACGAGGCCTCGAAGAGTTTTGAGCTGGTGTATATAGACTCACCGAACGACAAGACAAAACTTTCTGAAAAGGCGGCAAAGAACAACCCGGATCTTGTTAAAAAGTACCGTATCCGCGGCTTCCCCACGGTTAAGTTTATCGCGGCCGACGGTTCTGCCTCTGATGCATCGCGCCCCGGCAGTGGAGTGACGCCCAAGGCATACGCCGAGTCGCTTGCCAAGGAAATCAAGTACCGTCCTTTAATCGACAAGCATATTCAGCCGCTTAAGAATGAGGTTGCTGCCGCGATGAGAGCAGCTTTTGAAAACTTCATTAAGATCGGCGATCCCTTCTCGAAGAAGACGGAAGAGGAGCAGCGTGCGGCCTATGCGGAAATCCAGAAGAAATTCGGCGAAATTATCGCTCAGATGACTGAACTTCGGGGAAAAATCGCAAAGATTGAGGTTCCTGCAGAGATTGCGCACGAAAAAGAGAATCTCCTTAAGCGACTCGACAGCGATATTAAAGGAATGAAAAGCAATTCGTCTATGACGTTTGAAGATGCGAAGAAGCTTGATGATGCTCGGAAGAGCCGCAGAGGGAAGCGTAAAATCAAATAATATCGATTTTGAGGAGCTCCCTGACGATTACCTGATAGGTTGTATTCGACAGGAATCTCTTGTTTCTTAAAGTTTCAAGCATCATTAATGCATCAATGGCGAGGAGCGCTGTATGGCGTTCCTCGTCTGTCGTATAGAGAAGTTGAATGTAGCGGTTAAAGTTGTCGAGAAGGACCCTGTTGGTGCGGATTACGCGATATACAAAGTACCATTCCCATGCCGGGCTGATGGAGACGATCATAAGGAATGTGGAAATAGGCAGCGCCATCCAGGGATTGAACGGAGGATTTGAGCTGAAGATGCAGATGCAGAAAATTATAAAAGTGGCCAAGAAGATCACCGAATTGACTATGAGCCAAACTTTTCTCCTGAGATCGGAACGGTCGACTTCTATGATTGCGGAAACGGATCGGGATTCGATGATTCTTACAACCGCGAAGAAAAGAACGCTTAATCCTGTTATCAGCGTCGCGACCGCAAGGAGCTTTTCATCGGCATGGATGGCGGGAAGTACGAGCAAAAGAGCCATTGCGCCGGCGATGCACCAGAGTTTTGCGTACGCTTTGATTCTTGAACGCAACCGATGAAGGATAGGAAGCGATTCGGAAACGATTTTAGAGGAGTTGAATACGGTTTC
>JAGCJE010000090.1 GCA_017648225.1 Kiritimatiellia bacterium
ATGCCAAGGCTTTAGTACGAACGGAGTCGCTTTTACCGAGATTGATCCTAATAAGGCTCAATGGATATGGGATGTTCCGAAACCATGGTATGCCGAGTATGATATGAGCGCATATCTCCCGGATGCAAAGGCTCTTGAAGATTTGGGCGAGCTTGGTGACTTTAGGCTTTCTTTCGACTTTAAGGCGAAGAACGAAGATGCCGCGCTTTTGCTTCGCGACTCCGGGGCGGTAAGTTTATCAAGTCCCGTCGGCTCTGTTGCGTCCTGCAAGCCTCTTTACGATGCCTTTGATTCTTCAAAAGAGGTTCAGCGTATTGAGATAATCGTGCATCGCCGTGCAATCAGCGTGTCTGTCAACGGCTTTGAGGTTGTATGTAATGAAAGGCTTATTGATTTTCCTGACAAGGGAGCGCTTAGAGTGCGTGGCGCTGAAATATCCAATGTCGTTTTAGAGCCTATTCTCGGTCAGAAATATTAAATAAATAAGAACTGTAATGGTGAAAAAAATTATAGTATTTGGTGTTTTGCTTTTTTCTTTCGCGGCGTTCGGAGCGATAGAGAAGATCGAACTTCGCAAAGGGTGGCGTTTTGAACGCGAGGAATTTGACGAAACGAAATCTCAAGAGGTTATAAAGTTCAGGAGCGGCGCGCTTTTAAAGGCGTTGAAGGGCGATTATTCGGCGGCACCTGAGCTTGACTGGACCAAGTGCGGCTATGATGATTCAAAATGGCGCGAGGTTACGGTTCCTCATGACTGGGGAGTGGAAAAGCCTTTTGATTCATCTCGTAAGTATGGTGACGCATTTCTCGATGTCACCGGGGCGGGGCGTTACCGCTTGGAGTTCTTAGCTCCTGAATCCTGGCGCGGCAAGACGGTTTATTTCGAGTGTGACGGCGCGATGAGCTATGCGATGGCGTACGTGAACGGTTCGTTTAAAGGCGGCTGGCCTTACGGGTATACGCGCTGGCGCATCGATTTGACGAAGTCTCTTGAATACGGAAAGACTAACACTCTCGCGATAAGCTGCGTCAATATTCCCGATTCATCGCGCTGGTATACGGGAGGCGGACTTTACAGGCGCGTAAGATTTTTGATCTGCCCCGAAGATCACGTGCTGCCTGGGTCTGTTTACATTACCACAAGCGATATCACCGGGAAGAGCGCAAAGGTGCATATCCGTTATGAAATGTCAATGTCCGGATTTAAGGAGAAATCGTTTGCCGTAAAGAAGCCCCGTCTCTGGGATATCGACGATCCGTATCTTCAAACGGTCAACATTGAAGGTAATGAATACCGCTACGGTATCCGCACGATTTCGTACCACGCGGACGGGCGTGGCTTTATGCTGAACGGAAGACATGTTCCTTTGAACGGCGTTTCGATGCATCATGAGTTCGGCGTTTTAGGAGCGGCGTGGAACCGTAAGGCCCAAAAGCGTAGGCTTATGCTTTTCAAGGAGGCGGGAGTCAATGCGATCCGCTCGTCGCACAATCCTCCCGATGAAGGACTTCTTGAACTCTGTGATGAATTGGGGATTCTCGTCAAGGACGAGGTTTTCGACGAATGGCGCCACATCGGTCACGCCGGAAAGCGCAAAAACGGTTATACGAACATTTTTGACGATTGGCATGAACTTGATCTTAAGGCGTGGGTTCAGACGGACCGCAATCATCCCTCGGTCATAATGTACTGCATTGGAAACGAGATTTGCGACGGGTTTCAGAAATTCTGTCCGGCGGAAGAATATGTTTCAAGAGCGCGTTCGATGGAGAAGATAGTCCGGGGCGAAGACTCGACGCGTCCTTGTACACTGGCGAACAACAATCCCGCGAATTTCACGAATCATTTCCCGTCCGTTATGCCGATTATGGGGTGCAATTATTTTTCATGGCAGTTTCCCGAACTTAAAAGGCGCTATCCCCATGTTCCTTTCTTTTCGACCGAGAGCGTCTGCATGAGCTCATCGCGCGGCGTTTATCATTTCCCCGTTGTTCAGAAGTGGAGCG
>JAGCJE010000091.1 GCA_017648225.1 Kiritimatiellia bacterium
GTTCTCGCCGTGACGACGATGCCAGGCGACGACGTAACCCATCCCGTTCCCGACAACACGGGCTACATCACCGAGGGCCAGTTCTACTTAAGAAACGGCCGCATCGAACCGTTCGGTTCGCTCTCGCGTCTTAAGCAGCAGGTCAACAAGTCGACTCGCGAAGACCACCGCACCATCATGGACGCGATGATCAAGCTCTACGCCCAGTATAAGGAAACGCTCGAAAAGCAGTCGATGGGCTTCAGAATGTCGTCGTGGGACAACAAGCTTTTGAAGTACGGAGCTGACTTTGAAAAAGGAATGATGGATCTTTCGGTAAACATTCCCCTCGAAGAGGCGCTCGACCTCGGCTGGAGGATTCTCGCGGACAATTTCGACAAGGGTGAGGTCGGCATTCCTACAAAACTTTCCGACAAATTCTGGCCAAAAAAATAACACAAAAGAGCGCTGGTTTTTGGTATAATTTCCTATATGGAAAACAATAACGAAAACTCGACTCGAAACTCGGCTAAATCTGCGTCTAAAAGTCCTGCGCGCTCATGGATTCTTATCGCGCTTGTAGGTCTTGTTGTTTATTCTTTCTACAAGATGAAAAACAGGGGTGAAGAGCCCCTTGAACTGACTCAGGCTGAACTCAACTGCGCTATAGACGAAGGACGCGTCAACGGATCCTTGGAACGCGTCGTAAACCGAGACGACGGGGTAACGTATCTTACGGGCGAAATTCGCGTCATCGAGGCGGTGAATAAAAAAAATGAAGTCGCTCCCGCCGATACGGCGGCTAAAAGCGACGCAAATCCATCGGCCGGCGCCAACGCTGAACAAAATGTCGAAAAGCCGGCCCAACCCGAGATAAAAATAACCAACAGGAAATTTCGCGTAAATCTCGTTTTCGGGGAAAACGAGGATTTAATGAACCACCTCGCCCAAAAAGGCATTAAAGTTACCGTTAAAAACGAGTCGAGCGCCATTTCGCCGTTCATATTAAATACACTTTTCTTCATAGGAATGCTCTTCCTGTTCTACTGGTTTATGGGCCGTAAGATGGGCGGCTCAAGCGGTCCGTTCGGAATGGGTAAATCCCGCGCCAAAATGCTGAACGGGAAGGAAGACACGCGAAAGGTGACATTCAACAATGTCGCCGGCGTCGACGAGGCGAAAGAGGAAGTCCAGGAAATCGTAGAATTTCTCAAAGAGCCCTCCGCTTTCAAGAAACTAGGAGGCCGCATCCCCAAGGGAATACTTCTCGTAGGTCCGCCCGGAACGGGCAAGACCCTTCTCGCGCGAGCCATAGCAGGCGAGGCCCAAGTACCCTTCTTCGCGATTTCCGGAAGCGATTTCGAAGAAATGTTCGTCGGTGTCGGAGCCTCGCGCATGCGCGACATGTTCGCCGAAGCGAAAAAACGCTCGCCTTGCATCGTCTTCATCGACGAAATCGATTCCATCGGCATGAAGCGCAGCGGCGCCGGAGCCCTCACGGGCAGCCACTCGTACGAGCAGACGCTCAACACCATGCTCGTAGAGATGGACGGGTTCGACCCCAATGAAGGCGTAATCGTAATCGCCGCCACAAACCGCCCCGACACGCTCGACTCCGCCCTGCTGCGTCCCGGACGTTTCGATCGTCAGGTTCTCATCGATCTTCCGACCCTTAAAGGCCGCGAAGAAATTCTCAAGCTTCACGGCGAAAAGATCACATTCTCCGCCGACGCCGATTTGAAGCGCGTCGCCCGCGGAACACCTGGCTTCTCCGGAGCCGATCTCGCCAACCTTCTCAACGAAGCGGCGCTTTTGGCGGTCAGAAAGAAACTCGAAGGCGTCGATATGGCGACACTCGATGAGGCGCGCGACAAAATCCTTTGGGGGCGCGAGCGCAAATCGGCCGGATACTCCAAAAAGGATCGCGAAATTACGGCTTGGCACGAATCCGGCCACGCCGTTCTCCAGCTTCTTCTTGAGCACACCGACCCTCTTCACAAAGTTACGATCATACCCCGCGGGCGAGCGCTCGGCGCAACGATGTCGCTGCCCGAGAAGGATATCCTCAACAGAACGAAGTCGCACTTCATCGACGAGCTCTCTGTCATGTGCGGCGGACGCATCGCCGAAAAAATGTTCACCGGCGAAATTTCGACCGGAGCCGCGCAGGATATCGCCATGGCGACGGACACCGCGAGAAAGATGGTCTGCAGCTACGGCATGAGCGATAAGTTCGGCTTCCAGTCGTTCCGCGAGCAGAACGCTTTCTCCGCCGCCGAACTCCCGCCTGCGTTCAGCGAGGAAACATCACGCGAGATCGACGCCGAAGTCGCAAAACTCATCAATGACGCTTACGCGAAGGCTGAATCTCTTCTCGCCGATAATCGCGACAAGCTTGAAAAGCTCGCCTCCGCCCTTCTTGAAACGGAAACGATGGACGGTCGGGACGTTGAGACTCTTCTCGGAATTCAAAAGAATGTCGAGTCTGAAGAGGAAGAACCTTCTTTAGAAAAAGACGAAGCCAAAACTGAAATAAAAGAAGCGGAAACTCCGTAAATGGAATTCATTTCACCGATAATACAGATCATCATTCTGTGGTTCTCGATTTACGCGATACTTAAACGCGCAAAAGGTTCGCGTTTCGGTCAGGCGCTGATGGGCGTAGGAATTTTAGTTACAATTCTTGCACTGTTCACGTATTTGCTCAACTTCACGGTTCTGGCCGCACTGATCAAATACCTTCTTATATACTTCGCGATTTCTTCTGTTGTAATTTTCCAGCCTGAAATCCGCCGGTTCCTGGCAACGATCGGTGCACTTGGAAATTTCGACAGACAATCGCAATCGTACGACAACGACAAGCTCACTCCTGAATCGTTCACCGAAATCATCAAGGAGCTTTCCATAAAGAAAATGGGCGCGCTTTTTGCGTTTGAACGCGGCATATCCCTACGCGGCTACGAGGAAACAGGAATCAGGCTTGATGCCGTCATCTCTCCGGAATTGATCATTACGATTTTCACCCCTCCCCTTCCGCTTCACGACGGCGGCGCTATCATACGTAACGGACGACTTGCCAGCGCTCACTGTCTCTTTCCGGTTTCACACAATTCCGCTCTCGCGCGCAACGGAATGCGGCACCGGGCAATGGTCGGAATATCAGAAGAAACCGACGCCGTTTCAGTAATGGTCTCCGAAGAAACCGGCAATATCTGCGTAGCCTACAAGGGAAAACTCGTGACGTTCAAACAAGGTTGCGACCCGGCTATAATCACCCATTGGATCAGGAAAGCCATTCCCGACAATACATCGGAGTCTAATTTCTTTCCTAAACAAATCAAATCGCTTAAGAAGTTTTGGAACAATATTTTACAAGGAATTGAAAAATGAAAAAAAAGCGATTCCAACTGTCCAAACTGGGGAATTTAGTAAAACAGATAACAACTAAAAATGTTTGGCTTAAGATTCTCTCGCTCATTCTGGCCATTGCGACTTATATCGCATTATACGACAATACTGTTAAAAAGACAGAAAAAACCGAAAACTCAGATATAATATCGAATTTACCCTTTTTCATAGACAACGACAACAAGCGCCCGGCAGACGAAACGATCCAGCGCGAACCGAAGCGGAACGAACATTCCAAATCAAAAAAAAGAAACAGAAACTCTTAAATGAAAGACGATACCAACACCACGAAACCCCTCGGAAGAGAAAAAA
>JAGCJE010000092.1 GCA_017648225.1 Kiritimatiellia bacterium
AATATTCCACTTCTTCGCATTTGCTCTTATTAAAGAGAGCGAGCGCTGAACATCTGAAAGCGCAGCATTCCATTTATACTGACGAAGGCGATACTTCATTACAAACGCGGCAACGCCACATTTCTGGAGGAACCGCGCCGTCCTGCGACCTTCTTTCTCGTAGTCAAGACACCCGTATGCACCGCCAGGACAGATAATTATTCCCATCGTGCGCTTAGCGGCATTTGTCGGAAGAAAAACCTCAAACCCGGGAACGGAAACGTCTTTAATAATACCCTTCTCCGAAACAGTCTCTTCGCCTACCGTCTGGTTCTTTTTCAAACCTATCGGCATTTTACCTTCAGGCCACACGGCGACAAACTCCTCTGCGCGGGAAACCGCCGCGCAAAGAAGAATTACCGCTATAGATAAAAAACGCATTTTCAATCCTCCTTCTCGCCATCAGCAATCTCAACGGGAGTTAAATCGTATGTATCGTCAGCCGTTGAAATATCAGCCTTGATACCGCGGCCGATACGTCTGAGCCAAGTCGCCAAAAGTCGCTCCCATTTTACCGCATCACTCTTCGCTCGCGGAGTTACGCCAAAGCCGTGACCGGCATCTGGGAAAAAGTGAGCCTCGATGCTCGGCCACTTGTTCGCCTTAACGTGAGCTGTAAAGAAATCGACTGTATTGTGACGATATAAGTCGGTAAGACCAGAGACCATAAAGAGTTTTCTCTTTCCGGGTTTAAGCGCTGGTTTTACATCTTCGTTAATCGCGCCCTTGCCGTCTTTGGTGAGATAGGCTGCATAAACGAATACGCCGAACGATGGATCTGCGCTCTGATTATCGATTTCGTCGACATTCTCGTAGACACGCTCTCCGAATTTCGCGACAGAGCGCATCGCGAGATGTCCGCCCGCTGAGTAGCCCATCACGCCGACATAATCAGGCGCGATATTCCACTTCTTCGCATTAGCTCTTATTACAGCCATTGCGCGCTGCAAGTCCGCGAGACGCGCCTTTGCAGGATATTGGCGAAGGCGGTATTTCATTACAAAAGCGGCGACACCAATCTTCTGCAGATAACGCGCCGTTCTGCGGCCCTCTTTCTCGTAGTCGAGACATCCGTACGCACCGCCGGGACAAATGATAATAGCCATATTGCCTCTCGATGATTTCTTCTCCGGAAGAAAGACTTCAAAGCCTGGAACGGTAACGTTTTTGACAATACCCTTTTCAGAAACGGTCTCTGGACCGATTACAACATCTTTCTTCGGACTGAAAGGCATTTTACCTTCAGGCCAGATCGGTACGAACTCTTCGGCCGACAGAACGCTCGTCGACAAGGCCAACGCCGCAAATATCGTTTTAACCAATGATTGTTTCATTTTTATTTCTCCTTTATTTTGCCTCATCAAGAAGTTTCGTGTCGACTATGACGGCATCACGAAGAGCGATCTCTACGGCATTGCCGGATTCACCCGTCGTAAAGCGCATGAAGTCACCGCTCTTTAGTTCTATTCTGCCGACATAAACGGTCTGCCAAGACTCATCACCGGCGGAACCGAAAATCTTCTGCGAAGCGATCACTGTCGGCTTCTCGCCCTTCTTCGCGCTCGGACGGCAAAGTTCAAGCTTTCCTGCCGCCGCATCAAGAACCTTGGAGTTGATGACTCTCAAGCGGGCGAAAAGCTCGCATTCACCCGCTTCTTTGGCGCCAAAGCGAACATGAAGCTCCTCAGTCGGATTTTCTTTTACATTCGCATAGCGGTATGCGTAATTGTCGATTGTATCGCGATTGCCCGAACCTCTCATCGCGGGAAGAGTCTTGGCGAAGAATTTTGCAGGGTCGACGAAAGCGAAATTCTTTACGTCGAGGAAGCGCGACGGAGCGAGAACGCCAGGCATAATCCAAACGCGAGCTCCCGTATAAAGCGTCTTTTCGCCGAGAGTAACCCAGCGCCAACCGTCATCACCTGGCGACGAGGGTATCGTCATCGACGCGATTTCGCTCGTCTTGCGGCCGATCTGCGCACCGTTTACGATCCAGGGCGAGTAGATGCCCATATACGCGGCGGCGGTATTGTTCGTAAGCGTCGAGCCTACACGCATTTTGGAAAGAACAACCCATGTACCGGTAAGTTCGTTAGAAACTGTATGACCGACCTCCGCGTATTTGGGATTCATGAATATCTTTTCGCCGCCGCCAAAACCGAAAGTTAGTTTCGCGTATTTGCCTGTATCATCAGACTCAACCGACATCGCAGTGCCGCCAGTGAGCTCTTCAGTAGGAATTACGTAAGAGCCCTGCGTCTTGGCGGGATACTCTGCAGGCTTTGCACCATTTGCCATAATCTTATCGAAATACTTCTCGC
>JAGCJE010000009.1 GCA_017648225.1 Kiritimatiellia bacterium
CCGATTCCTTTTTGCTCTTATCCTTATCTTTGGACATCTACCGTCTTCCCCTTGGCGCAAAACCGAAATCAAAGTCCGAGCTTGTCGAACGCGCCGGCGATCGAACCGACGTTGGCGTTCTTCTTCTCAGCCTCTTTCATCCACGCCGAAACTTCAGCGGCGGTCTCTTCGGCGGCGACTTCCTCGGCGCTCTTCTTGAATACGCGCGCGACGCATTCTCTGCGCGAAAGAGAAATCTTGCCGTTATCGCGGTCGATGCGCATCACTTTTACAGTAACGCCGTCGCCCGACTTGAGAACACTCGCGAGGTTATCGACACGCTCCCACGAGATTTCTCTTACGGGAATAAGCCCTTCAACTCCGCCAAGATCAACGAACGCGCCAAAGTCAAGTACGCGCGTAACCGTTCCGCTCAAAGTCTCGCCTTCGATAAGACGCTCGAGCATGGCCTCTTTAAGAGCCTCCGCCTGAACATCCAGAAGCGCGCGGCGCGAAAGAACGATATTTAGCCCGCGCTCGTCCTTGGAATAGTCGGACACGAGGAAGTCGAACTTGCGCCCGATATATTCGGCGGGATCCTTGGTATAGCGGTCGATTTGGCTGAAGGGACAGAACGCCCTCTCGCCCGCGACGGTGATTTCATAGCCGCCCTTGATCTGCTTTTCTACGAGCCCCGCGATCGCCTCGCCCGACTCCCACGCGGCCTTTACAGTCGCGTTGTCGTCGCTCATGACTTCGACGACTTGCTTCTTGGGGCGGATGATGAGTTTATCGTCGTTGAACGCCTTGCCGAATTTATAAGTACGCTTGATGCCCTTCATCTGATCTTCGAGCATCGCACCGAAATCGAAAGAATTGTCGCTCATATTAAGCCTTCTTCATCTGTGGGAAAAGTACAACGTCACGGATGGAATCGCACCCGGTCAGGAACATGACGAGACGGTCGACGCCGAAGCCGAGTCCGCCAGTCGGGGGCATACCGCACTCGAGAGCCGAAATGAAATCCTCGTCGATCTTCTCGGTGTCTTCGCCGGCCTGGTTTTCGAGAGCCTCGCGTTGGGCGATGGGATCGTTCTGCTCGGTGTATCCGGGGCAGAGCTCGCGGCCCGCGACGACGAACTCGAATACGTCGACGAGAGAGGGATCGTCCTTGCACGCCTTGGCGAGCGGAACGAACTGGCGCGGAATGCGGGTAACGAACGTAGGCTGCATGATGTTGCGCTCGATGAGCTTGTCGTAAACCTCATGCGTAAGCATAAGCTCGGTATCCACCCCGTCGAGCTCGAGATTCGTTTCGGTCTCGCGGCCCTTCGCCTTGGCCTTTTCGAGCTGGGTTTCGAAAGGAAGATCGAACCAGTCCTCGCCCATAAGCTCCTTGACGAGATCCTTGTAGGCGACGCGGCGGTAAGGGGGATTGAAATTGATGACGGTCTTATTGTCGCCGTATTCAATCTCGCGCTTGCCGATAACCGTATCGCAGAGATGCGGCAGAAGCCCTTCCATGATCGCTTCCATCGAGGTGCGGTCGCCGTAAGCCTCGTAAATCTCGCAAACCGTAAACTCGGGGTTGTGAGTGCGGTCGATGCCCTCGTTGCGGAAATCCTTGCCGAGCTCGAAAACCTTGTTCATACCGCCGACGAGGAGCCGCTTAAGATAAAGCTCCGGCGCGATGCGCATTACGCAGTCCTTGTCGAGCGCGTTGAAGTGCGAGACGAACGGCTTAGCCGCCGCGCCGCCTGCCTGATCCTGAAGAATGGGGGTTTCGACCTCCACGAAGCCGCGGTCCCAGAGGTACTTGCGGATTTCCTGGATGAGACGCGAGCGCGTGAAGAAGCGGTTGCGCGACTCGTCGTTCGTCATCAGGTCGACATAACGGCGGCGGTAGCACTCTTCCTGGTCGGCAAGGCCGTGGAACTTCTCCGGCGGCTGCTCGAGCGCCTTGGCGAGCATCGTCCACGCCTTGACGACGAGGGACTTCTCGCCCTTCTGGGTCGTAAAGAGCGTTCCTTCGGCGCCGATGATGTCGCCGAGATTAAGCTGCTTGAACGCGGCGAACATCGTCTCGGAAAGTTCATCACGCTTGAAGATAAGCTGAAATTTATCCGTACCGTCGTTCATGGTGCAGAAATTCATTTTGCCCATACGACGGATCATCATAAGACGACCGGCGACGCGCGCGGCTTTACCTTCCTCGAATTCCGCGCGGATCTTGGAGAGATCGTCGTGATCGTACTTGCAACCATAGGGCTCAAAGCCGAGTTCGGCCAAAGCCCTCATACTTACGAGCCTTTGCTCGCGATATTCATTCGTTTCCATAGCCCTCTATTATACCAAATTTGAACAAACAATTGTTCACCTTCACCTAATTTCTTCTCGCACCTTAAACCGGTGTTATTAAGCCAACACGATCGCGCAAAACAACGTTGACCGCTACCTCCAGAGGGGAATAAAGAGAAAATCTACGCTCGTTCCTTCCTTCGGATCCCTTTCATATCTGAAGAAGCGCCAGAGGAAGGAAGTTTTCGTATACCCGTTCGTCTTCGAGTCGTAGGTAAAGCCCGGGAAGACATCGAGCGAAACATCACCGTTCTCCTCTTCCCAGTCCCAGAGCTTCAACAGGACCTTTCTGCTCGCATAACTCTTATTCGTCATCCGATCGCGCTTATGCGAAGCATTGTACAGGAAGAAGAATAAAGACGACTCACCTTCTTCAATGTCTGAAATTTTCTTGCGCGTATTTATATCAAAAGTGACTTTACGCTCGCCTTCATATCTATAGGCAAGACGATTACCCTGATCGTGATTATACGTAATCTTATACACTTTCCCCTTCCAGGGAACACTGCCCGATACATTTCGGTCGTTGTCGGATACAAGACACAGATCGGCATTGTTGTACGAGTAGAAATAAGTACCTTCCTTTATCGGCTCTATCGACTCAATTTCGCGGCACTCCTTCTTGGCGTTCCATGTCCAGTTAGTATAGACGGCATCCCAGATTTTTATCTCTTCGGGCAGTTTATCCATATCGAGATAAGCGTACTCTTTGTCATAAGCCGCATCCTTCTTTTTATTGTAGAACGGGAAGAGCCACCAGCCGGTTTCACGACCCGAACGCTTGCCAGCAAGAGAAAGCGCGTAATAACTGTTGGTCTTACTTGTGCCGCCACCATCCCAGGAATAAAGAAGCGACTTAAACGATTTATCTTTCTTATAATCAAAAACGGGGAAAAGCCAACCTCCTTCCGTCTTGCCGGAGCGAGCACCTGCAAGACCGCAGGCGAAATAGCTGTTAGTCTGGCTCGTTCTGCCGCCATCCCAGGAGTAGGGCAGAGAATAAAATCCTTTATCCTTATCTCTCAAGAAAACGGGAAACGCCCACTGCGAGCTGTCCTTGCCCGTCGCATCGGTCTTAGACCCCGCAAGTCCCGCGAGCGCATACCAATAGCTCTTCTCCGAATTCGTCGACCAGTTCGCTCCCGAAAGGATCGGCAAAGAGAAAAATCCCTTCTCGCCCTTCTTCTCGTCAGTCCATTTCGAAAAGAGCGCCGTCGAAAACTTCGTCTTATCGCGGGTATAAAGCGGGAGCAGCCATTCATTATCACCGTCGCGCCCGTAAAGCGGAGTTATAAACGAATCTTTGTCCTTATAATAAAGCGGTATGAGCCAGCTTGAATCATCCGCCTTAGATTGCCCGTAGAGCGGAGTTAAAAAGCGAGTCTCGTCGCGGTAGAAAAGCGGCGCGAACCACTGGCATTGATCGTTATGCCCATAAAGCAATGTATAAAAACTTTTGGGGTCGTTATAGTAAAGCGGGAAGACCCAGCTCGCGCTACCGTTTTCGCTTTCAACAAAACCTGTAAATCCCATCAGCGCATAAAGAAGTTTTTCTTTACGCTTTAAATCGCGATAATATCCCGAAAGAAGTGGAAGTGAAAACGCAGAGTTAATCTTACCGTCGTCTCTGTAAGCGCACCAGAACGGCAGCGACAAAAATGATTTTTCATCCTTGTAGAAAAGCGGCACGACCCAATCGCTGGTCTTATTCCAGCCGCCTAAGGCGGTAATCAGCTTTTCATTGTCTTTGTAATAAAGAGGAATCGTCCA
>JAGCJE010000093.1 GCA_017648225.1 Kiritimatiellia bacterium
AAACTGGATGGCGAAATATGTTCGCGTTTCAGGGCCTTCCTTGTATGAAACGCCTCTTTCATATCAGATGACGGATATTGATACGATTCTCAAGGAGCGTTATGCGTCGCGATTTGATTATATCCGCACGATGTGCGCGCTCATGAAGGGCGCGGGACTTGACGCCGACATAGTTTTCGCGGCCAACGATTTTACCGACGCGGAGGAAACGCGAATTAATGACATTCTCGAATATCCTAATATCGGCAAGTATTCGATTCCCGTCTGCCGCGTCCGCGTAAAGAGCGGTTCTTTCTTGGGAATGGGCGGAACGGTGCGCGAATACTTTATAGGCACGGAGAACGAGTATACGCCCGTGACGGCCTCGTCGGTCAGTAAGTCGACCTATTTAGACACTGATTCCGAAATTCCTGTCGATCAGAAAGCGTGCATCGCATCTGACGAAGACGCTCTTTTATCGCGTTATACTATCTATGTCCGCGAGAACGGCGCGGTCGACATCGAGTACGAACAGGAGACGAAGGGCGCCTCGGTCGGCGCGTTTAGAAAACTTTATTCTGAGATGCTGCCCGAGGATCGTTCGCGTCACTTCCAGAAGATGCTCGGCGCTCTCGCCCAGGCCGCGACGGCGACGCGGGAACTTGTTTCGGATATCCAAAACGCGGAACTCTCGTTCAGCGCGTTTATTCCCGACTACGCGACGGTCGCCGGCGACACGATGACGATAACTCTGCCCGAAATCGGATTTTCTCTCCCTTCGCTTACGGGGAGCGTGCGCGAAACGCCGATTTTCATTCCCGGCAATAAGATCGCTCAGAGAATAGAAGTCAAGGTTGTCTTCCCTGAAGGCTATACCGAGATAGAGCATTTATCTAAACCTTTGTACGGGTACTGTTATTGCATAGTCGCCGGTTTGGAAACGCGGGAATCCAAAGATCGTCTCGTCGTGACTGTCACGGAATGGACGGGGCCTCGTCAGAGTAAAATGTATGAAGCGCGCGATTTCGCATCGCTCAAGGATTTCTCGCGCGTGGCGTCCAGCCGCGCCAACCGCACAATAATCGTACGCAGGAAGACTCGCTGAAAAAGAGATGGCGGGCGTTCGCGGCGGCAGATCAAAATCCAAACGGCGCAGCTGGGGCAAGTCCCCTCTGCGCGAGATGTCGTTTTGGATTATGGCCGTAAGTATTTCGGTTCTTCTTGCGCTTTGCATCGGACGTTTTCTGCCTGATATCGGAAGGGCGTTTTCGAGGATTTGGGGCGATCGGGCGATAGAGGAAGGATTTTTCGAGGTTACCGGATATTGCAACTGCGGCGAGTGTTGCGGCTGGGAGTGGGACAAGAACGGAAATCCCGTTTACAATTATGGGCGAATGAAGGGTAAGATTAAAAAGATCGGTCTGACGAGTACCGGAAAGAAAGCCGCTCGCGGCACGGTGGCGGCGGATCCGAAGATTCTTAAAATGGGGACGAAACTGGAAATCCCCGGCTACGGCACGGGAGTCGTCGAAGATATAGGCGGAGCCATCAAGGGCAGACATATCGATTTGTGGTTCCCGACCCACGAGGAGGCGAAGCGTTGGGGCAAACGGTATCTGCGGATTAAGGTTATTGAGTCATGATGAACGGAATGAGACCGTTTTCGCTGCTGGTAAAGCCGGTGGGTTCAGCCTGCAATTTCAACTGTTCCTACTGTTTCTACAGCGATCATCCCGCCGGCGTTATGGCCGAGGAGGCGTTCCGGTCGATGCTTGAGACGTATTGCGAGCTTCCTTTTGCCGACAAGGCCGTCGCGCTGCAGGGGGGCGAGCCGCTGCTGGCGCCCGGGTATGTTTTCGACGCTCTCGAGGAGAAGCCGTTGATGCGCTCGATTCAGACGAACGCCTCGCTCGTAACGCCTGATGTCGCGGAACGTCTCAAAAAGGGCGGTTGGCTCGTCGGAGCGTCTCTCGACGGACCGCGCGGATTCAACACGCTGCGCATTAGCGGCGGCAGTTCGGATAAAGCGTTCGACGATGCCGTCGCGGGGATACGCAATCTTGAGAAGTATGACGTCGACTTCAATCTTCTGACGGTCGTTTCAAAGGGGAATGTCGCCCATGCCCGTGAAATCTACCGTTATTTAAGAGACAATTTTTCAACTCGCTACCATCAGTATATAGAATGCACGGGTCCGCGCGACGAGATTACTGCCGAAGAATGGGGCGCGTTTCTGTGCGATCTCTTCGATGAATGGGCTAAAAAGGACGCTTATACGATATCGATACGGCTTTTTGATTCGATCGTGTCGATGCTTGTGCGAGGTTTTCATACGCAGTGTTCGTTCGCCGGGCGGTGTGACGCGTATCTGGTCGTGGAACACGACGGCTCGGTATATCCGTGCGATTTTCATGTCCGTGAAGATTTGAAACTCGGCAATGTCATGACGCATACGTGGGAGGAAATGCTTGAAAGCGGCATTTACAGGGATTTCGCGGCCGCAAAATGCGGATCTCTGCCGGAAGCGTGCCTTTCGTGCGAATATTCCGCTTTTTGCAACGGGGACTGTCTTCGTAACCGGGTGTCGGGTTCTGGCCCTCGCAAGCAGAGCATGTTATGCGCGGGATGGAAAAAGTTCTTCGACCATACATTGGAAAAATTTGATTCTATTGTCAGGGCTATGTAGTTTTTTGCCCAATTTCCACGGAAATATGATAAAATATACGCTCACAATTTTTAAACAAGGAGAAAACGGATAATGAAAACCGAAGTAAAAAAACTCGAAAAGTGCCAGGTTCAGCTTAATGTTACGCTCGATGCCGATGAGATGAAGGCCATTGTCAAGGATGTCGAAAAGGCTTTCGTCCGCGAGGCGAAGCTCCCCGGTTTCCGTCCCGGTAAGATTCCCGTAGAGCTTATCCGCAAGGAGTTCGCCAACGGTCTCAAGCAGGAGACCGAGCGCATGATGTACCAGCGCAATATCGCCGAAGCCATCAAGGCTGAGAAGCTCGACGATGTCGCCGTCGCCGATGTTAAGGATATGACGTTCAACGCCGAGGGCGGTTCTTTCGCGGCTATCGTTGAAGTGAAGCCCGTTTTCAAGCTTCCCACCTACAAGGGTCTTAAGCTCACGAGCAACGACGTTACCGTCAAGGATGCGGACGTCGATGACCAGATCGCCCGTCTCCGCGCCGCTTACGCGACGTACGAGGACGCCAAGGAAGGCGACGTAGTAGCCGAGGGCGATTTCGTTCAGATCGACTACTCCGGCACGGTCGGCGGCAAGTCGATCCTCGAGCTCAATCCCGAGGCCAAGGTCGTCGCTTCCGGCGAGGGCTTCTGGACTCAGGTCGAGGAGGGCCGATTCCTCCCCGAGATTCTCGACGCGCTCAAGGGTATGAAGGCGGGCGAGACGAAGGAGGGCGTCAAGGCCAAGTTCGACAAGGAGTCCGCTCCCGAGGGTCTCAAGGGCGAGAAGGCCGTCTATACGGTTACGCTCAAGAGCTTCCGCCGCCGCATTCTCCCCGATGACGCCCAGTTCGCCGAGAAGGCTAAGGCCGAGTCGTTCGACGCTCTTAAGAACACAATCCGCGAGCAGATGCAGAAGCACGCCACCGAGTCCGAGGCCATGCGCCGCGAGAACGAGGCCGTCGACCTTCTTCTCAAGAAGAGCGACTTCGACGTTCCCGGAAGCCAGGTTCGCCGCGCTATGGACGGCTACCTCAACCAGCTCGCCGAGCGCGCGCAGCGTTCCGGTCTCGATGCCAGCTACTTCGAGCAGAACCGCGACAAGATTTTGAAGGATGCCGAGGAGACCGCCACGAATCAGGTCCGTCTCTGGTACATCATCGACGAGATCGCCAAGGTCGAGAACATCGAGGCGAAGGACGAGGAGCGCGGCAAGAAGGTCGTCGAGTTCATTATCGCCAACGCGAAGAACTAAGTCCGAAGATCTGGAGGAAAAGGTAAAATGAATTCTTATATGATTCCCTACGTCGTCGAGCAGACGGGTAAAGGCGAGCGGAGTTATGACATCTACTCGCGCCTTTTGCTCGATCGGATCGTGTTCATTTCCGGTGAAGTGAACGACGATATGGCCAACGCCGTCGTCGCCCAGCTTCTTTTCCTCCAGTCCCAGGATCCCAAGAAGCAGATTAACGTCTACATCAACTCGCCGGGCGGCAGCGTCACGGCGGGTCTCGCGATTTACGATACGATGCAGTTCGTTTCGTGCCCTATCGCGACGTACTGCATCGGACAGGCCGCTTCGATGGGAGCCGTGCTTCTGACTGCCGGCGCGAAGGGTATGCGTTACGCGCTCCCCAATTCGCGCATTATGATCCATCAGCCCTGGGGCGGCGCCGAGGGCAAGGCGAGCGATATCGAAATCACCGCCAAGGAAATTTTAAGATTGAAAGACATCCTCAA
>JAGCJE010000094.1 GCA_017648225.1 Kiritimatiellia bacterium
GATATGTTCGTTTTCAAACGCAGTTGGACGCATTTCAAAATTATATCTCGCGGCAAAAGGCATAGTTTCAGAAGTCTGAATGTCAATCAATCGAATGGCAGGTTTTATATTATCGTAAGGTGATATTTACCCCCACATTTTTAAAAATGTGAGGGTATGATATAGCTCATTCTTTTTATATGAATTTTCATTCCTTCGTGAGCGTAGCGAACGAAAGGAAGGCTATTTATGGTATAATTTTAGAATGAAAGAAAAACAGATAGAGAATCAGATTGAACTTCGTTCTCCCGTCGACTTCAAGGTCGACTCATCCTCCTGCCTCAGATGTGGCGCATGCGTGCGTGACTGTGCCTTTAAGGTTCTGTCGTTTGACAGGACGGGGCTTCCCTCGATACCGCATCCAGAAAAGTGTATGCGTTGTCAGCACTGCTTCGCCGTCTGTCCCGTAGGCGCGATCACATTTGACGGAGTTAAATCAGCCGATGTGGCCGCCGTGAAGGATCTCGAACTGCCGAATGCGCATCAGATCTCCAATTGGATCAGATCGCGCCGCTCGGTTAGAAAGTTTGCGGCGGAAGATGTCGATCCTGACGTTCTCGACAAGGTCCTGAAACTGTTGGCCAACTCCCCGACAGGATGTAATGCCCGAGCGCTTACATTTACGTGCTTTCCGAACCGTGCGGCGGTCAATGAATTTCGCAACGCTTTTTTAAAGGCAGTCGAAGAGCATCGCGACGGCTCGAAACTTCTCCCGCGCTGGTTGGCAGTTCCCGCCATTAAACTGCGCAATGGGGGCGAAGACATTTTCTTCCGTGGAGCATCTGGTATTCTTATCGTTTCATCGGATGAGACGGCGCCCGGCGTCACGACACCGCAGGAGGATGTCACGATCGCCTGTTCCAATTTTGAGCTTCTCGCAAACGCGAACGGAATTTCAACATGCTGGTGCGGCTTTTTGAAGCTTGTGCAGAATGAAATTCCCGAGCTTCTCGAGAAGGTTGCGGGCATGCGCAGGACAACTCCGTTCTATGCGATTCTTTTCGGCAAGAAGGCGGTAAAGTATATGCGTTGCGTGGAGCGAGGCGCTTATGCTAGCATTGTCTACAAAAATGCGGAAAATTGAGCGCTAAAACATAACACTACCACAAAGTGCTGTAGAAGTGCTATAATATAGCGGTTATAACCAACAGTTAAGGAGGAAAATAAAATGGCTTATACTATTGCCGCCGATAAGTGCGTTGCGTGCGGATGCTGCAAGGACTCGTGCCCCGCGGAAGCGATTTCCGAAGGTACTCCCTACTCGATCGATGCCGACAAGTGCCTCGATTGCGGCGCTTGCGCGGGCACCTGCCCTGCTGAAGCTATTGCTCAGGCGTGATACACGTTATCAAAGAAACGCTGCTTCTTCTGCCGTTCCTCTTTGTAACCTATCTGGTGCTGGAGGCGATAGAGGCGCATGCGGGAGGTGCGCTCGAGAGATTTCTCGAGCGCTCTCGTTCTATAGGCCCCTTGGCGGGCGGCCTATTGGGCGCCGTGCCTCAATGCGGAGTTTCCGCGATGACGGCGTCGTTCTACGCCGGAGGAGTGGTTTCTGTCGGGACGCTGCTTGCCGTTTTTCTTTCCACATCCGACGAACTGATTCCCGTTCTCATTTCGTCCCGGATTCCGGCATCGATAATAGTTAAAATAGTCGTGATGAAAATCATCGCCGCCGTCGCGGTCGGGTTTACGGCCGGCGGATTGGTTTATCTCGTCCGACAGAAGAACCGCGCCGTTGATATAGAAGGGCTTTGCCGTCACAGTCGATGTCACTGTCATAAAGGTAAGGGTATAGTGCTGCCGGCCCTTATTCATACTGCGGAGATTTTTGTCTTTATTCTTGCCGTATCCCTGGCGCTGCATTTCTGTATGGAATATTTCGGTTCCGGTCACTGCTGCCATGGGCATTGCGGTCACGGTCCGTTCGAATCGTGGCGGCTTAACACCCCGATAATCGGCGAACTGCTCGGCGGGCTCGTGGGGCTTATTCCGAACTGCGCCGCATCCGTCGCATCTGCCAGGCTCTATTCAGAGGGAGTGATGAGTTCCGGCGCGATGATGGCTAGCTCCTTTACCGGCTGCGGAGTGGGGCTTCTGGTTCTTTTCAGGACCAACAGAAATGTAGTCGAAAATGTCCTCATTCTGATCTCCGTTTACGTATGCGGCGTTGTTCTCGGCTGGCTTTCCGGTTTTCTGCTGAACATTCCGGAATTCTGAAGGAGGGGTTATGGGTGTTATTCCAAGATTGCGTAATGCCTACGAGTGGATAAAGACTACGGTTATGCTTTTCTTAAAAAGCAACTGTTCCGTTTATGCCGCGAGTCTGACTTATTATTCCATGCTTTCCATAGTGCCGATTCTTTGCATTCTTCTTATGCTGGCGAAGGCGGTCGGGTTCGATGATTATGCGAAGGAGAAAATCCACTGGCAGTGCGAGCAGTTTATCTCCGAGTTTGAGAACGCGCCCGAAACGAGTATAACGTCGAGGGCGTTGGACAGCGAACGCAATATCGCGGCCAAGGCCGAAACGGCGCGGTCGTTCGCGAAGGAGGCGCGCGATATCGAGAAGAATCTGCTTGACGGTCTTGATAAGATAGATTTCGGAACAATGGGCTGGATAGGCTTTATAACATTACTGTGGACGGCATTATGCTCTATAGGCGTTGTGGAATTCAGCTTCAATGAAATTTGGAGCAGCAATAACCCTCGTTCGTTTTGGAAGAGATATTTAATGGATTTCGCCGTGCTGGTGGTTCTGCCTCTCTTTATAGCCCTTTCGATTTCAATTCCGCTGCTTTCGCTGATAAAGAGCGTTATTACAATGACGCTTGGAGCCACGTTCGTGACCAAATGGCTTTCAGACGGCGTTGTCTGGCTTCTTGATTCGGTCGTGACGCGCAAGATGCTGACTTTGGCGTTCTCATCGCTCACGTTCGCGTTCCTCTTTAAGACGTTGCCGGCGGCGAAGGTGAAATTCAAGTACGCCTGGTGGTGCGGAGTCGTTACGGCGGTGATATTCGGATTCTGGCTTAAGGTATGCACTATCGCTCAGGTTGGTATCGCCCGCTCGTCGTTACTTTACGGTTCTCTCGCATTATTGCCGATAATTCTCGCGTGGATATTCATCAGCTGGCAGATCGTTCTCTTTGGCTGCTGTTTGGTCAGAGTTACCCACGCCGGAAGATATGTCGATAAAAAGTCTTCCCCGTCCGACGCGAAATGAAACGCGCTCTGCTTATAAAAAACGGATTGATCGCAGACGGTACGGGCGCCGCCGCGTTCAAGGGCGATGTTCTTATAGAAGGCGACAGGATAACGGATGTGGTTTGCGGCGGCATTGCCGGGGAAGTCGACGCCGAAATCATCGACGCCGCCGGGAAGGTCGTCTCGCCCGGTTTTATCGACTGTCACGCGCATTCGGACGCGTATCTCGTGCTCGAGCCCGACGCGCCTTCAAAAATCACGCAGGGTATAACGACGGAGATAAACGGACAGTGCGGCGGGTCGATAGCTCCGCGTTACGGCGAGGCGCGCCTATCGTCCGATTGGGCTTCGCTTCTCGGCGAAAAACTTTCATGGAGATCCTTAAAGGAATACAGGGAGGTTCTTGAATCGGTCAAGCCGGCGGTGAACACGGTTCAATTTATAGGTCATAACACTCTTCGCTCTTCCGTCGTCGGGTATGCCGGCCGCGCGGCGGATGAAGACGAGGTTAAGGAAATGTCGCGCCTTCTCGAGCGGGAACTGGACGACGGAGGCTACGGTTTTTCGACCGGGCTTATCTATCAGCCCGGGAGATATTCGACTCCTGACGAGGTTCTTCAGCTCGCCCGCATCGCCGCAAAAAAGGGTGCGTTTTATTCGACGCATATGCGCAGCGAAGGCGATGCGGTTCTTGAATCGATCGACGAGGTAGTGGAGCTTGCGCGCACGACCGGGATAAAGGCTCAAATTTCCCATCTGAAAACAAGCGGCCGGAAAAACTGGCCGAAGATCGACCGCGTTCTGGAGAAGATAGAGAACGCGATTGGGGATGGGCATCTTCTCGGGAGTGACCGTTATCCGTTCTGTGCGGCGGGAACTGATTTGGACGTCGTTCTTCCCGACTGGGCGCAGGAGGGTGCGGCCAAGGCGGAGTGTGTACGTCTTGCTGATCCCGCTACGAGGAAAAGGATTGTCGACGAGCTGAACGCGTCCGGCCGCGATTGGTCCGAGGTTATGATCGGCGGAACCTGGAGCGACGAGACGAAATGCGCGAGCGGCAGACGCATAAGCGAACTTGGCGACAATCCCGGCGAGACGGTTTGTTCGATTCTTGAGAAAGACCTGTGCCGCACAGGTGCATTCTTCTTCACGATGAACGAAGACAACTTAAACCGCATTCTTTCGAAGAGTTGGATTCTCCCGGGATCGGACGCTTCTCTGCGCGCTCCGTGGGGACCGCTCGGCGCAGATTTCCCGCATCCGCGCGCGTATGCTACGATGCCAGAGTTTTATCGGCGTCTGCGCTCGCTCGGATTTTCGCTTGAAGAGGCGGTTAAGAGAATGACCTCGATGCCGGCCGCCCGCTTTGAAATAAAATCGCGCGGCGTTATAAGGAAGGGCGCGTTCGCGGACGTCGCGGTCTGGAGCGAGAGCGAATTTGCGGGGCGCGCCACCTATACTTCGCCGCACGAATTTTCTTCAGGCGTCGATCGCGTCGTCGTCAACGGGGCTGTCAGCTACAGCGCCGGGAAATTTACCGGCGGACGCGCGGGACGGCTGATATCAAGGTGAAACTTTTTGATATAATTTCAGATATGGAACAACGAGATTTAAACGAGATACTTGACGAGGTCAGATCAAAAATCGCCGCCGCGTGCGAAATGTCGGGGCGGAACGTCGATGATGTTCAAATCGTTGCCGTGACAAAGACTCACGGGGCGGAGGTCGTCAATGAGGCTTGGGCTGCGGGGCTCGGAATCATCGGCGAAAACAAGGTCCAGGAGGCAGCGTGGAAAAAGGAGGCGAGCGCGAGCGGACCCGAGTGGCATCTTATCGGACATCTTCAGAGCAA
>JAGCJE010000095.1 GCA_017648225.1 Kiritimatiellia bacterium
CGCACGAGAAAAGGCCCGCGCAAGGCGGGCCGTGAGGAAGGAAGAACCGTTAGACGATCGTGACCGTCCAAACGTTCGAGCTGGTAACGGAGATGCGGAGCGTCTCGTTGTTCGGCGTTGCGTCGTTGAGAGTCCAATGGATTATCGACGCGCTATACGTTTCAGGATAAGCGAACGCATGTGCCTCGCGCATAGCGGAAGTGGTTGCGGTATCGGTGATCTCGAGCATGTAGAACGAATGCAGCGTGTGCATCTTGGCGTAGAGCGTGTCGAACGAGAGCACGCCGACGGTCGATACCGTCATAGCGTCGGTGTCGATAATCAGAGGAGCGCACTGGGGCATACGGCCGTATGCAGCATCGAGGGCGGCCTTTATACCGTCCGACGTGACCGGGTTGGAGCTGTCCTCGGTCGGAGCGCTATCGAACGTAAGCACGTCCTGCTTGAGTGTGAGCGCGTCATATATGCCATCCGACGTCACCGGGTTGGAGCTGCCATCGGTCGGAGCGCTATCGAACGTAAGTAAATCCTGCTTAAGTGCGAGCTGAGCAGCGATATACACACGCACGGCCGTGTCGAGCGCGTCGGCGTAAGCCTTAGCCGCGTTGAGCGTAACGCCGTCCTGAGTATCGACGTAGGCCTTGAGCAGGTCGCGCAGGTCTTCAGCGTAACTCTTAGCCGCGGCGAGCGTAGCAGCGTCCTGAGAGTTGATATACGCGGTCAGGTCGGTGACGGTCTGCTCGAGCTCAGCCGCGAGGTTATCGATATCAGTATGATTTGCCTCAATTCCCGCCTGATGCTGATTAATGATGTATTGCATTTTTGCGATCAGTTCGAGCAGCGAGAGCGAGCCATCCAGCACGCACGGCACAACGGGCGTATAAACCGAGCGGAACGGCAGACGGCACGCGGGCACGCCGGGAAATGAGGGTGTAAAACGGGTGTTGTTATCTTCCATGAGATTTATCCTCCTTTTAGAATATTTGCATAAAACAGGGTTCGAGCGCCTCGATGACCATCATATCAATATTGAGAAGCGTTTCACGATATTCAAGGATCATTGCCGCATAGCTCGCGGAGCCCTGTTTTCCGGTCACGCGCTCGCTCCAATTATCAGCATTATTAAACGAGCTGGAGCCGTTCGACGTATCGGAGCTCGTTCCGTTGGCAGTCGTTACCTCGGAGCGCGTTCCCGATGTATTTCCTGAGTCGGTGATCGTTCCGCTTTCATCGTGATCGGTGATGGCGCGGCCGGTGCCGGTAGTATGTGAGGAGCTGGTGCCGGAGTCTGTGCCGGAGATCGTTTCATCGCGATCGGTGACGTCGCGGCCGGTAGTGCTCGTCGTATTGGACGAGGTGCCGCTCTCAGTCTGATCGCCGGTGCTCGTCGAGTGCCCGGTTTCGCTGCCGGTCGTATTTTCCGTTGCGGAGCTGTTTCCGCTCTTGGAAAGGGTTATTTTCCGATAGTCAGTGAGCCAGTAGTTATCCGAAACGTTACCGGAGCCCGAGCCGCTGCCGTCGCCCTCGACGCCTTGAATAGAGCTTTCAGGCGTATTAGAGTACGCATTCCGCTCGGTCGAGCTATCGGAATACTGCGCCGATGACGTTTTAGAGCCCGTTGAGCTGCTGCTCGTATTGGTCTCGGTTGCGGTATGGGAGGTTTTTCCGGTAGTCCCGTTTTCGGTACCGGAGCCCGTTCGATCGACGGTTTCATCCATCGCGCGGGTCTCCGACCGCGAGCCGCTCGTGGTTCCGCTGCCGGTCGTTTCATCGGTCCGGTCGACGGTTTCATCGATAGTGCGCGCCTCGGTGCGGGTATTGCCGGAGGTGCCGCTTTCATTCGCTGCGAGCGTCCCCTCATTATGAGTCGAGCCGGTGCGCGTGTTTTGGTTAGTTGAGCTTCCGGTCGTCTGCCCCGCGTGCTGCCGGGTGATATCAACATCATGCAGCGGGTTATATTCGAGATCAGCCGAATAATAGAGTTCGTTAAAATAGGGCATTATCTCATTGAGCGTCCTATCGAGGAACAGCTTAAACATGCCGACCGTTTCGCCGCCTATCTCGCGGAGATAGTAATGCTTAATGATTTTCGTTTCGAGCTCCGCCTTATGCGTCGGATCATAGAGCGGATAACTGAAATTGAAAAGCTGAGGCCGCGCGGCCTCGATGATCTCGGAATAATCCGAGAACATTATCTCCTCGTGAGTGAGTCCGGTGAGCTGCTCACAAACGTGACGGAGCTCCATCGTATAATTACTCATAGATATCGACCTCCTCATCATTGACGTCGTTTTCGCTTGTCATGATCTCCGTTTTAGGCGCGTTGAATTCGACCCAAACGGGCGCGGTGAGCTTGTCGGCAAACATGCGGTTGATAGCGTCTGCAGCCTGCCTGCGTGCGTTGAGTCGGCATTCGCGCGCGATCTCGACGGCGCCGAGGTTCGATGTTACCTCATCGGAAACGAGGCGCTCCTTTTTCTCGGAGGAGCTGTTTTCGATCCCGAAATAGGTCATCGCTTCAGCAAACTGTTGGCGCTTGATCGCGGTGAGGTCTCCGGCGATAAACGGAGCGGAGGTGTCGAGCACGTCTATTTTGCCAAGCTCCTGTAACGATTTGGCGCCGAATATAAACGGAAGGTTTCCGGTATACTGAGCGATCAAGTTCTCAAACGTGAGGCGCTGCCGCTCATCGCATATGACCATTTTCGGCGTTTTCTGGACGGCGATATTGACGTCGATCGCGCGGTCAGTCTGGGCGAGCTTGCGCGAGTAATAACGCAGTGCGACGATATCAGGCGTGCGCGTCATGTTGTTATAGATAATGACCGAGTCTTTATCGGTCAGCACGCGCCGGTAAACGTTGCCCATCTCGGGTATTGCACGGCGGCGCTCGGGCTCACGGTAGTGATCCCAATGCCCGAGAGGGGTAAAGCGCCATACAGCAAAACCGGCTGTCTCATCATAGAAAAACAGCGCGGAGCCGCAGAACAGGAGTGCGAGCTCGAGATATCGTTCATCGATCTCCGGCGGTAAATTATGCCACTTGATACCGTTGAGCGCGATCTCGATGAGCCGGTAAAACCATAAATACTCCGTTTCGGTATCGCAGAGCTTGGCCTCAGCGCGCATCCTGTCACGGACGTTGAGTTTAGAGCCTAAGTACGGTATATTTATCATGCTTTTTCCTCCTTATACTCTGTTATCGAGGGAATAGTCGCCGACCTGATACCCATCGGCCCAGAACGTGACGCCGTTATCAAATATGCTCTGGATTTTTGCGAGATCTGCCGCGGTGCAGCCGCTGCCGGTCTTGGGTTTGGCGACGGCGCCGCGCGTCCTTGTATACGTCCATACCGGCCGAGCGTTGATATTAACATTGCCGATTTTATTTTGAGCATATCCGAACATGTCGAAATAGTTGTCAATGATGCGGCAATATTCAGCGCGAGGTGTCAGCATATACGCACGGAACGCTTTTTCGTTGACGGCCATCATTGAATAACCGGACGTCTGACCGTGCGCGATGGGGGGCTGTTTGCTTGCGTCATATACGTCGGCAAGAAGGCCGAATATTGACATGGCGCCTTGCTCTGCGGCTTTAATATCGCCTGTCATAGCGCCGCCGATCGCGTTACCGAGTCCGGTGGCAGCCGTGAGCGCAAGGTTTGCTTGATGCTGAGCGATATAGGTCATAAACGCATTTGATACCCATGCCGCTTGCGGAAATCCCGTCATTGATATCATTTCAGATACGTTGAGACTGCTGGCCTGTCCTGACAGGGGATTGCTGCCGCGATAACCCTCAGGGATCAAATTTACCGATTGCTCAGGCGCGCGATCTGTATACATTCGGAATTCGGCGCGTGAGCTGTCTCCGAAATCCTCAAAATTATAGACCTTTTCGGCACCGGAGTTATTGCTAATCATCAGCACGGTAAATGGTGCGGTGTATAGTTTGTTATTCCGGGGTATATATCGCGTCTGATACTGAGCTCCGAGATACGTTGATCGTGCGATAGGTTTGTCGAAATACACATAAACGCCGTTGTGTGTTTCCAGATACGACGGTACGATCGTGAGCAGTATGAGACCGTCAACGAGGTTGGCGTGATTATAAACGAGATCGTATAGTTTGGTTTCGGCGTTGGTAATCCATGCAGCGTCGTAATGTGTACCGTTGCGCGTTATCTGATACTCGCCTATCACGGTTCGCCGGAGTCCGGAATAAACCGACGTCGACGTGTCGAGCTGACCGGCTACCTGCTGCCACGTAGACCAGTCAAATGTTGAATATGCGACGACGGCCCATCTATTGAACGTTGTTTCATTCGGTGAGCTCGTCGCCGCGGTAACATATCCTCCGATATCGAGGTTTTCACGCACGATATTCTCCCCGATAACGTCGGTGGTAGTATGGCAGCGCTCAATAAAGCACGGCATCAGCTCATAGTCGAAATACCATGTCTGGAGCACGTCGAGCTCGATCTTGAGCGCGGTGCAATTTGCATTGACGTATCGGCAGCCGGTTACGAACGCATAAAACCATTTTGCGCCGTACGAGTCATTTTTATACATGACGTAGTTAATGTCCATGCACTGATCGATCGGCGCGTCGACGCGGATTTCGTCCTCGTTGCGGTGATACATGCACTGTGTCCATTCGAGCGCGCCCTTTTTATGCGCGAGGAAATACGTCGCCTGACCTCCGGCCGTCGAAAAATAGATCGAATTCCGATAGGTCGAGTCGAGCGGGACCTCATGCAGCAGTATTATATCGGTGCGGTTCGGCGTAGGGTATGGCATGTTGCCTCCTTTCAAGGGATGGACGCGGTGCGGGCGGCGAGGGTGAGATTACTTGATATTGAGATCAATCAAAATACGGTTACATCCATCAGGCAGGCTCCCGGGCATATAGCCATAAATCGTCGCTGTGCCGGTCTCGTCATCCCATTCGCTTAACACGTCAAACGGTGCGGTATCTGCCGGATCATCTCCCGCAAAAGCTATTATGGCGCTAAGGTCTAAGTTGATCGCGGTCGTTGTTATAACGGTTTCGAGATGTGCGCCGGGAGTTTCAACGATATTCTGCGCGAATACCTCGTCAGCGTGCGGGATTTGGTAATATACCGGTATCGTCACGGGCGCGGGTTCGGGCTTATGATAATCCACAGTGATATCATGCCAGCAGATGGTTTCCGCAGTTTTGATATCAATCTGGTTTGTCTCGCTCGTGCCGAAGCGATCAATGCCCTCATACTGGATGACGACGTCGCCGGTGATGACCTCGTCGCGCATGGGGCTCTTGTTGAGGTCGAGCTCAACGGGCTGCTTTTTCTTAGCCATGCTTTATCTCCTTTCATTCAAGGGCCCGCCGGAGCGAGCCCTTATATAATAGGTAATTACGCCTGTGCGACCTGACCGTTATAAACGGTGAGGTTGTCGGCGACGGTGACGGTCGCGCTCGCGCTGACCGCGGGCGTCGCGTTCGAGGTCGCGGTGACGGTGAGGCTGGTCGCGGTCTCATCGGCGCCGATATGCAGCGTACCGGAGGCGTCGATCACGGTATCGTCGCTGTTCGCGCCGGTCACGCTCCAAGTGACCGCACGGCTGATAAAGCCGGTTGCGGCGACGCTGGCCACAAAGCTGACAGCGCCGCCGGTAACGCCGGAGGCCGCGGTGGGGCTCAGGGTGATCGAGGTCACGGCGGGCGTGCCGCTGGTCGTATCGAATACGGCCGCAGGCGCGAAGGGGCTCGTCGCATAGGTGCGCCATACGTGATAAAACGCGTTGGTGTAGAGCCCGGAGGGGTTTCGGATATCCTCCATGGTGAGGAGGCGATCATACTCCTGCACGAAATTGTCGTCGATCAGGACGGCGGGCACGGCGTCGAGCGCGGCAAGCTGCGCGTCGGTGATGTACTTGAGATCGGCGGAAACGACGCGCTGAAT
Source organism: Kiritimatiellia bacterium (assembly GCA_017648225.1). Taxonomy (GTDB): domain Bacteria; phylum Verrucomicrobiota; class Kiritimatiellia; order RFP12; family UBA1067; genus UBA1067. Next base: position 5,949 of record JAGCJE010000095.1, read on the forward strand.
ACCGTTTTCAGCGGTCTGATAAACGATATTGGTGCAGAGGTAGGGTGCGACGGCCGCGAGCCTGCGCTTGTCGATGCTGCCGAACGAGTCGATAAGCAAACGCTTACCCATGAATTCCGCCTTGCTCATATTGAACGCGGCCGCGAGCACTTCAACGTCAACGGCGGCGTCAAAGTCCGCACTGAGCAGAAGGGTCTGCTCGGAGTGGAGCGCGTGATTGGCGACGCCCGCGATGGTGTAGTCGGCCTTGTGGAAGGTCATTTTGTTGCTGGTCGCCTTGATGGTTGTGACTGCCGCGCGCACGTTATCGGGAGAGGTCGGCGCAGTGCAGGGAACGGCCTTGATGTTACCGTTGACGAGCTGATACGCAATCATATACTTGCACATATTGAAATCATCATACGCGTCGGCAGTATAGAGCTGCTGATAAATGCGCTCGATGAGGTCATAGACGCCGTCCTGAGTGGTGAACGCAGCGCGGAGCTGCTCGTTGCGGATCGTTACCGGGTATTTGACCTGATAATTGATTACGTAGAACGCGGCCTTAATATCAGGAATGCGCTGCTTCCACACGTCCGTTTCGGCGACGTCGGGATCGTAGAGCTCGGCCTCGGCCATGTTGACGAAAATGTCCTCGACGGTCTCGCCCAGCTCGAGCATACCCTTCTTGAGGCGCTCGGTGGGGCTCTCATAGCTCTTTGAAGATACATAGACCTTTATGACGCGGTTGATGAGATCAGTCACAAAGTTATTACGCAGGTTCGGGGAGTCCATGATGATGCGTCCGACCTCGCGGATGCTCTCCGCGTTCGGCTGCGTCTCCTGAGGGATATACGTGCGGTAGTCGATGCTGCCGCTGTTCAGAATGGAATTGATTACCTCCGCTGATACGTTGGTAATCGTCTGGGGGGTGAGTCTGGTGGGCATGGGTTAATCCTCCTTATCCTTGAAAATATCCTTGGTGGTAATCGTCAGACCGTCGGGCTTTTCGTCCTCGGTCTCGATCTCGTCCTCGGTCTCATCATCGACCTTGCCGAAAAAACGATCCTTATACCGCTTCTTTTCGGCCTCGAGCTCGCCCTTGAGCCTTTCGACCTCTGCGGCGAGATCCTCGCCGGGATCCTCGGGTGTTTCCTCGGTGAGCGTATCGGTCAGATCCTCGATGAGGCTGATGACGGCGTCGCTGGTATTATCCTCGCCCACGATCGCGTTGACCGCGTTGAGGAGTTCGTCGAGTGTTCGCTTCATGAATAGCCTCCTTATATAATAGGTAGTTTATTTCTCCGCGTAGGCCCATACGGAGCCGGAGCGGGTGATCGTGAGTTTAAGGTCCGGCATATTATACCGGACGAGCTGCTCGAGCGCGGCAGCGGTCAGTTTGCCGTATTTGCCGTCGACCTCGAGCGGATGATTATCGCCATCAACATACCCGGCGGCGTTGAGCGCGCTTTGGATGGCGCGCATTATATCGCCGTTCATGAGTGCGCTGATCGGCTGCGGATCGGCGCAGCAGCGCATCAGATCAGGCCATTCGCCTGCAAGCTGCCACTCGTCCGGATTGTATGCACGCTGTATAACGCCGTAATCACGGCCGCGGCATTCAATGAGCTGACCGTTGCCGACGTATACTCCGACGTGAGTGATCTCGTTCGGTCCTTCCGACGTTTTAAATACGAGCTGACCGCGGATCGTTGCGGGATCGTTGAGCTTGACTGTGCAAAGGGCTTTATAAATACCGGCTGCGGTATAATCCTTTTTGATGATCTCTGCAATATCGAGCGCATAATGCACGATCAGACCGGAGCAGTCATACGCGCGTATCGGATTGATCCCGGCCGCTTTGCGTTTGCGGAAAAGTGCGATCGCGCGCTCTGCGTTTTTATCGTATTCCTCTTTATGGGAGGCATATCCGGAGCGGCGTATGGTCTCCATGTCCCTGATCCATCCCTCGGGATCGGATTTGGCGAGCACGTTCTCGCCCTGAGCGCCGCGCACGTATATCGCGCGGTCGACCTCATTATCGAGATAATGCAAAAAGTCCATACATTAATCCCCCTGTCCTAAGCGCTCGCAGAGCTTCGTCATGACAAGCGTATTGTTATTGACGGCCTCGGTCAGCTTTTCCATACGCGCGGTATTCTCTGCGCGGAGTTCGGCGATCTCCGCCTTATGCTCGCTCATGATACTGCTGATCGTCTCAGCGTGCGCGCGGTCCTTTTCCTCGTCGCGTTTATCGCGCTTGAGGACGTAACCGGCGAGCGCTGCCATACAGCCGATAGGGACGCCGATATTAGTCAGTATGTCGACCCATTCCATATTTATGCGATCCTTTCATATTATAATGAGCCGGTCGCGCGCCGTGGCCCGTATAGGCTGCGAGCCCCGGAAGGCCCCGGAGCGGCTTTTACCCCGTCGCGTCTCCGGTGGCATACGGCAGCGCCTTAAACGACGCGCTCGGCCTCATATTTATTATATGGATAGTTTTCCACAATGTCAAGAGGATTTTCCACATTTTACGAAAAAATGTTCGGAAATAAATATATTGAAACTTTTTTCAAAAAAGTTGTTGACAATGGGAGCGGCATGTGGTATTATAATGGTGCCGGGGAGCTCCGGCGGAAAGTGAGGAAAATAAAATGTTCGGCATGAGTTACAGGTACGTACGCAGCGAAATGAATAATCGCGATCTCGACGGTTATTATCGCTATATTGAATTCGATGAGAACGGCGTGAGCCGCGATGAATTCACGCAAATCGATTTTGATGAGGACGTTGAATTTTTTATCGAGGAATTCGGCAACGAGGATATCGCCGTTCAGTATGTTCTTGAGCGCGTTATCACTACCTATTACGACGAGTACGGTCAAATATAAGGAGGATATTATGAAAATAAAATTCAGTACCTTCGAGGAGCTCATCGTTCCTCCGTCCAAAGATAATATGCACATGCTCAATATGATCGCGCTCTATACCGGCCTCGCCGCCGACGATCTCGTTGAACTGGTCGAAAACGATAAGCAGCTCAATGAGCAGGATCGCAAGCGCGTGATGCTGCATATCTCCAAGCTGATGCTCATCTCCGACAATATCTACATCACGCTCGATCGGGAGGGATTTTATAATGGCAGCAATTAACTGGTTCGCTCTGATCTTCGTCGTCATCCTCCCCGTCGGCGTGATGTGCGGCATGGCTGCCGTGCTGATCCGAGACCATATCAAAGCGAGGCGCCGCGCGCGGCGCCTCCACAGACCGATCGACTCATGGTATGAGCTGCGCGTTGATTGACGGAGGTTATTATGAGAGGATATTCCGACGGGCAATTACTGACTATCTATTTATATTGTAGAAAGCGCAACGACACAGTGACCACCGGTAAATACATGTATAAGGTATTTCAGACCGGCGAAAATACGTTCGAGCTGCACCGTAAACCCGTGAAAAACGACGGCAAACACGCGTCCGAATGTATACTCAAAATCAATGAAATCAAATCCCCCGCCTGATGAGAGCCGGACCGTAACCGGCCGAAACGGAGCTCCAGCTCCGTAGCGGGAAACGATATTAAGAGCTGCATCCCTATATTCAGCAGCTCCCCGCGGAAGGAATTTATCTATGGAACAGAACATCAACACCGAGGCCCTTGAGGTCATCACTCCCGCCGCTGCTGCGACCGCTATGATTGCGGAATTCGAGACCGGCATCCCCTCTTTTTTCTGCTCGTTCAGGGCTGAGACCGTCGAGGAAAAGGCCGCGCTCTACAACGCCATGAACGCTCCCGACGTCCAGATCGCCGATCATATCGGCCAGACTATCAACATGCGCGATATCATTATCGAGGCCGTTGATATGGTCAACGAGGAGTCCGGCGAGCTGCGTACCGTTCCCCGCTGCACGATCATCGACGTCGAGGGCAATTCCTACGCGTCGACCAGCGCGGGCATTTATAACGCGCTGCGCAAGATCGCCGGTATTTTCGGCAAGAGCCATTTCGAGGCCGGTCTCCCCGTGCGCGTGCAGCAGCTTTCCCTTAAGGGCGGGCGCCGCACTTATACGCTCAATCTCGCGGTATAACGAGCCGCGAATTGGTTTTCCTCACTCAAGCGGGCCCGCTCCGGCGGGCTCGCGGCCTATTGGAAGGAGGTATAAACATGCCCAGAGGTATCAAATACGATCTTAGGAGCGAGGACGCTCCGCACGTTTATATCACGTGCGGCGACGGAGCCGTGCTAACGTTCTGGTTTACGACCGACGTGCGCCGCCGCTCGTTCGAGCGCAGGCAGGCCGCATACCGCGAACAGGTCAAAAACGTCGTTAATTCGCGCTACCGCGGCATTTATCTCGAAACCGATGAGCTCGCTCTGATCGACCTCTATACACGCATTGAGGATAAGGAGCGCCGCATTGAGATACTGGACGTTTTCGGCGTCGTGCGCGAGCTCACCGTCAAGGTGACGCTCTCGATCACGGCGAGGATAGTATAGGAGGGTAGTATGGGTAATCTGTACTATGAGCAGCTCCAGCGTGAGTGCGATCCTGATCGCACCCATTTACATTTAACCAAAGACGAGATTGACACCATTTTGGATGCGCTTGATTACTGCGACGACGAAATGTGTGGAATTGATAACTCTTATAAACGAACAGCCGCAAAAATACGCGAGGTATATTATGGACAGTAAACGCATCGAACAGCTCCGCGATCAGTACCGGCGCCGCTCAGAGGCTGCGTATCAAAGTTATCAGGACAGCGGCGTATCACGTTATCTCGCAACGCACACACGCGCGGAGGATATCGCCGACGCGCTCCAAATCGCGCTCGACTCGGTAAGCGAGCATAACAAGCTCATCGACCTGCGCGCGCTCGTCGCAGATCTCGCGATCGAGGCGCGGCAGCTTATCCAAACCGGCGACGCCGTCGATATACGTACATTCCTCAAGCGCGTCGAGTGCGAGGCCTATGTGCGCGATATTATAAGGAGGAAATAATGGCTATCAGATGGAAAGAGGGCGAGCTCGATGATCTCCGGCGCGAGATCGCCCGATATAATAGGAAAATATCCCGCCTGCAAAAGGCGGGTACCGATCTCGGTATGGGTTCGCTGCCTGAGCGCGGCCGTATCCGTGACGTCAAAAAGATGACGACGCGATCAGAGCTTACCGCGTTCAAGCGGTCAATGGAGCGTTTCCTTAAACCGGGATCGGAAGCGCTCGTAACCACTAAGGGCGGCGTAACGATACCTAAGTACGAGAGGGCTGAAATCAACGCACTGAACGCGCGCATCAATGCAAGGCGCCGTAAAGCGTTCGAGGCCGCTCAGAAAGCTCGCAGCGCGGGCGATCTGCCGCTTATGGGGCGTATCAAAGACAACGAGGCCAAGCCTCGCCGCGGTCTCCAATCCGTAACGCCGAAAGGGTATGCGGAATATAAGCGCGTCGCCTTTAAGGAAGGCGCCGTTAAATACCCACAGCTCAAAAAAGAGCTATATCGCAAAAACTATATGAAGATGATCGACAATCTTTTCACCGTGCGCGATGCGCGCAAGATCAAGGCAGCGCTCAAAAACGTGCCGCTCGAACGGTTTATCGACCGGACTATCAACGAGGAGGAGATCGCGTTCTCGATCGGCTCGCCTCCCGCGACCGGCGCCGACACAGTAAGCGCTCGCATGGTCGAGCGGTTTGAAAAAGTATTCCCGAATGAGTTTAAGAACGTCAAGCTCAAGGACGTCAAATACTCGACGGAGGCCGATGAGATCATCTGGGAAGATGATGACGAGGGCGAATGGTATGAATAAAGGGAGGATCACATGCGCGCATATACTGCCGACTTTGAGACGACGACAAACCCGGACGACTGCCGCGTATGGGCATGGGGCCTGTTCGAGATCGGCAGTTATGGCAATTACGAGTACGGCAATTCGATCGACGGATTTATAACGCGCCTGCATGAGCTCGCAAAAACGGAAAAGCCCACCGTTTATTTTCACAATCTCAAGTTTGACGCGCAATTTATCATTTACTGGCTATTCGCCAACGGCTTTTCATGGGTGCGGGATAAGAGCGAACGCGGTAAATGCACGTTCATGACGCTCATTAGCTCGATGGGTCAGTTTTACGCGATCGACATTTATTTCGGTAAGCGCTCGCGCTCATGGCAGCGCGTTCGCATCCTCGACTCGTTCAAAATACTGCCGATCGCGGTCAGTGAGATGCCGGAAGCGTTCGGCCTTGAGCTCAAAAAGCTCGAAATCGACTATGACGATGACCGTCCGATCGGGCATGAGCTCACGGATCAGGAGTCCGCATACCTCCGGAACGACTGCGAGATCGTCGCACGGTCATTAAAACATATGTTCGATATGGGCTTAACCAAAATGACGCTCGCGGGTGACGCGCTGGCCTCCTATAAGGAAATCGTCGGCAAGCGAGCATTTGAACGATGGTTCCCGGAGCCGGAATATGACGCAGACGTGAGGCAGTCATACCGCGGGGGATTTGTCTATGTCAATCCAAAATATGCAGGTAAAGAAATCGGGCGCGGGATCGTGCTCGACGTCAACAGCCTCTACCCATGGGCCTACGCGACGCAGCCGCTGCCGTACGGCGAGCCCAAATTTTTCAACGGCCGGTATCAACCGGACTCGCTCTATACGCTATACGTGCAAATGTTCCGCTGCTCGTTCCGCGTTAAGCCGGGACACATTCCGACGGTCCAGCTCAAAGGCTCCCGCGGTTTTATTCCGACGGAATACGTGACCGACTCCGGCGGCGAGGAGGTATGCCTCTGCCTTACCTCCGTCGACCTTGAGCTATTCCTCGACCACTATGACGTGTTCAACGTCGAATGGTTCTCAGGCTGGAAATGGAAGGCGAGCACGTGCCTCTTTACGGATTATACAAATAAATGGTTTGAGCTCAAAGCACAGGCGACGCGCGACGGAAACGCGCCGCTCAGGTTTATCGCCAAGAGGATGCTCAATTCCATTTACGGCCGTTTCGCGATCAATCCGCAAACATACTCAAAGGAACCGGTATTCGACATAGCGAGCGATAGCGTGCGCTATATCAACGGGCCGGACGAAACGCGCAAAGCGCTTTATATCCCGGTCGGGACGTTCGTGACCGCGCACGCGCGCAATAAGACGATACGCGCGGCGCAGGCCGTCTATGACCGCTTCCTTTACGGAGACACAGACAGTCTCCATCTGATCGGAACGGAGCTGCCTCCTGAGCTCGATATCGACGACGTCAAGCTCGGAGCATGGGCTCATGAGGCGACGTTCGACCGCGCTAAATTTATCCGAGCCAAGACCTACGTCGAGGAGATTGACGGCAAGCTCAAAGTGACATGTGCGGGTATGCCCGCTCAGCTGCATAAGCTCGTAACATTCGACAATTTCAAGCCCGGAGCGGTCTACGGCGGCAAGCTGCTGCCTAAGATCGTAACCGGCGGCGTCGTACTGGCGCCGACAACGTTCAAAATACAAGGAGGATAATATGTTGCATGACAATATCCATTATGATATGCGGAAAGCCCGATCATATAACTGCTCGTTTAATCTGATCGTCGGCCCTCGAGGGCCCGGTAAAACGTTCGAGCTCACGCAGTACGTCGTCGAGGACTTCATCAAGCGCGGCGCGCAATTCAAATGGGTGCGCCGTTATCCTAAAGAGATCAAAGCCGTGCGCGGTTCGTTTTTCGACGATATGATAAAGCTCAACGTCTTTCCCGATCACGAGCTCAAAATGACCGGCAACAAAGCCATGATCGATGGTAAGCTCGCCGGTAAGATCATCGCGCTATCGACCGGCGACGACGAAAAGAGCACGCCGACGCCTGAAGTCAATACGATCGTCTTTGACGAATTCATACTCGAGCCGGGGTTCCGTCACTATATCCCGAATGAGGTTCACACGTTTCTTAATCTCGTCAATTCAACCGTGCGTTTGCGTTCGGGGTGGTCTGTATGGATGCTGGCCAACGCGGTCACAATGGCCAATCCATATTTCGATTATTGGGGCGTGCGCCTGCCATATGGCAAAAGTATATCACGGTTCGCTCCGGATAAGCTCATCGAGTACGTCCAAAATGACGCGTTCGAGGCGGCAGCGGCCTCGTCGCAATTCGGGCAGGCCGTCGCCGGTACTGAGTACGCCGATTATGCGGTCAAAAATCGGTTTTTCCTCGATAACGATACGTTCATCGAGCGCAAGACCGCAACGTCCAAATACTATTTTACGATACGATTTCACGGTAAAGAATACGGCATCTATGCCGATTTTGAAACCGGCATACTCTACGTATCACAGGACGCCGACCGCACGTTCCCGGTGCGGTTTGCGCTCACCGATGACGATCATAATCCTAATACGCTCATCGTCCGAGGGCGCCGCAATCCCTATATCACGGCACTCATAAACTGCTATGCGGCCGGAGCGCTGCGGTTTGACAATGCCCGCGTAAAGGGCGCCATGCTCAAAGCGATCGCTCTGCTCCGCTGATTGCGTCACACCTTCCACGATGGCCCGCCTTGCGCGGGCCTTTTCTCGTGCGATCAATACGCAGCCTCCGCCGATCAGCAGTACGGCGCCCATGAGCTGCGCAGCACACCGCGCGATCGCACG
>JAGCJE010000096.1 GCA_017648225.1 Kiritimatiellia bacterium
TAAGGTCGCGGGCTTTGTTCTTTTTGGTGCGGAGGCGCTGGGCTAGATTGGGTAGAGAAGGCTAGATTAGCTAGAGGTGCTAGAGAGGCTAGAATAGCGAGGGAGGGGACGAAAGCTTTTTTAGGAACTTCGATGTTGCATGATTTGGGTAGATTGGGTATAATTCAAAATGGTGTAGTTTGTAAAATATAAAAAGGGTCGTAAAATGAAAGAGATATTATTGAGTAAAATTAAGCGCTTAGCGGTTGCGATGTTCGCCGCGCTTTGCGTCGGTAATGTGTGGGGTGCGTATGCAGTGTTAAAGAACAGTAATGCGCGGATAGAGGACGGTGACTTTAAGTTTACAACCCTAATTACGCAAATGGGTTCAGAATCAACCAGATATGGCTTTTTAGATGCTGAGGTATGGAATGATAAAAATGAAGTTGTAATTCCTTCTACTAGGCTTATTAATGGGCAAGTTTTTGCCAACAAATCGAATGGTTATAAAGCTTCTTTTGATTGTGTTTTCGAGGACGTTGGAACGACGACTGGGTGTTCTACGATTGAAGAATTTTATGACAAGGGCTATTGTGTAAAACTAACCTTCAATGGTACAAAAAAGACTACGTATACCGAACTTGATTGTCCTGCATGGGAAGATCTCGTTTTTTGTGGTTCCAGGATAACATCATTGAATGCAACATTTACTGTTAATCCAAAGGAATTTATTATATCGGGCGAATACGATAAAACTGCCGGTATTACGGATATTGAGTTTCAGTATGCGCTTAATGATGCATCGATGAGCAACCCTAAAACGCAGGGGGCTGATATCAACGAAGAAGGGACATTTGAGTTACGGATACCATATCAGTCGGAAACTGATATCATGTACTATAAAGCAATAGTAGTAAAAACCGGAGAAAAAAGAGTGCTTCATAGAAATCCGGAAAATGCTATTCAAACCTATGAAATGTTTGTTCATGAGGGAAGTGCCGCTTATACATGGACGGGGGCTTCCGATAAGTTTTGGAATAACGCGCTTAACTGGACTTATGAAGGTGAAAGTAAGTTGGGATATCCAGGATTAGTCAATCATTGGAATTATTATGTTTCCAAGGCAAGTTTCAATAGCGATGCAGAAGTGGATTTAAACGGTGGTAAGTATTTTCTTTGGGATAATAATCGCGGCTTTTCGATGGCCGAGGGTATTACGGTTAAGATTAAAAATGGAACCTTAGGTTTTCAGCCGCATGATGACGGATCTCCTGTCACATTAAATTTTGGCAAGAAAAATTCTATATTGCATTTGAATAATGTGGCGATGCCGTATAATGACGAAGAAATATATGACAAAACGATGGCGCGGTATAAAGAATATGACGTTATGTTAGTTGCCGATTCTACGGTGATTGTTGAGGGAAATCAAGAATACATCTGGAGATTTTATCCTGGCAATGCGAGAACCAAGTTTAAGGTCGCAAATGGAATTATACAAATGAAGCACAGAAAAAAAGAACCTGGTGCGGATTCGGAAGTTGAGATTTCAAATGCGGTTTGGGTCCTTTCAACTTGCATTCAGACAGCAGAGGGATTTCCAATAGAATCATGTCAATATGGCTTGGCGAAGAAGACGATTTTTAGAGACGGTCCTGATCGTCAGGCGCAACTGATATTTCGTGAAAAGCATACGTCGGGTTCGTATTATAATTTGAAACTCGTCGGCACGTATGATTTTAAGCCTCTTCAGTCGAAAATGCCTTACATCACGCCGTATTTGACAGCAGGAGGGTTGTCGACGGGAGATGCTTGCACGATTAGCGTCGATGCAAGCGATTTGGAAGGCTATGCGAAGATTCCTCTTATGAAGTTTACGTCAGGAGGTGGTAATGTCACCGCCGCTATGAATACGATGGTGACTGATGAGAGCAAGCTTGTCGTTACGGCGAACGGGAGGAACGTTAAGACTCGTCAGCGCGCGAGATTGGTGTGGGATGCAACGGCGAAGACGTTGTATTACGAACAGGATCCTGTTAAGGGATTTAGGGTGATTGTTAGGTAGGGGTTAGGAGTCAGGGTATCCGCCCCTTGTGGGTGCTCGCAACCCATAGGGACGCGAGCAAGCCTCGCGACTGCGAGGCCGAGTTAGGAGTTAGTGCGGCTTTGCGGCGGTACACGAAAGCTGAGGGGGCGGCAAATCGCTGACGCGATTTACGACGAGCCAATTCGCTTAAGGGCTTGATGCTGACGCATCGCCCAAAGCGAATCGTCTCGTCTAAAGCCTACGGCTTTTGCCGCGTCCTCAGACACGAAAGCCCTACGGGACACGAAAAGACACAAAAAAGCAATATTTGAGGGGCTGAGTACAATCTATGAAGTTTGTCAATTTATGCAAAACGCGGCGAACGATGCTAATGACGCGTATCAACTTAACCAATCATAGCCTTACGAAGTAGATTGTAAAAGGAAGGGCATAAGATGGTCAGAGTTATTTTCTTTGTCAATCTTATGCTAATGCTATTACATCCACTTCGTGTTTGCTAAGATTGGTTAAGTTTGTTTACTTCAGTTCCATCGCGCTTCATCTAAGCAAGACGCAAAGGATAAACATCCATTGTTCACCTTCACCTTTTAACTTCACCTAAACTTTATACCTCGTAAATCCATTTTCATTCTTCGACAGAATGTACTCACTATCTCTAGTGTTGTGCTTTTCGTGTACCGCGCCCGGAGGCGCCTCTAATTTCTGATTGACGCGTTTCGGGTGGATATGATAATATGGCACAGATACATGTATTAGAAGGATTCTGCCTTGATAAAATCAGGGCTGAGTTTGTCGTACGATAAAATGTAGATAAGTTGTAAAATGCCCGTAAATAAAGGCTAAATATGAGGTTGATAAGCGCTAGAGGCCTCTTTAAAACGCTAACCGCGTTCACCGCGGTTATAGGGTCGCTTTTTGCTCGCGGGGCCTCGTTTGAGGTCGCAAGCCCAGCGGACATTGAAAAATATGCCGCCGCGACGGGCGGAGATGAGGTGCGTAAAATCGATAATGGCGACGGAACTATCGACTTTATCCATATCTTTACGAATACTGCTTCGACCGCGAATTTTACCGTACCCGCGATGAACGCGATTCGTAGCGCTTCGGGCAGAATTCTCGTTGTCGGCGGCGGCGCGGGCGGTTCCGGCGACTGCGGTGGCGGTGGCGGCGCGGGCGGTCTAATCTACAAGGACGCTATTAATCTCGCATCGGGTACTGTTACGGTAGGTGCGGGCGGTGCGCAGTCCGAGAGTGGCGCTACCGGCAATAATGGCGAGAATACCGTTTTAACGCTTGGCTCGACTACGTATACTGCACTTGGTGGCGGTACGGGCGGCAAGTGGGGCGCGTACGCTGGTGTTGATGGCGGCTCCGGCGGCGGATCCTCGAGTGGGGATACGAATCAAAATACGCCTGGTCAAGGTTTGCAGTCATCCTCTGCCTCGGGCGGGTTCGGTAATTCTGGCGGTCGCGGCGGCCCTAACGATATGGGCGGCGGCGGCGGCGGTGCAGGCAGCGCAGGCGTTGATGCTACGGGTGAGATTGCTGGCGATGGCGGCGAAGGCTTAGAATATGATATTTCGGGCGAAATGGCGTTTTATGCTGCCGGCGGCGGCGGTGCGGCTACACATGGTAGAACTTTAGGTAAGGGCGGCAGCGGTATCGGCGGCGACGGCTTAAACAACAAAGGGGCGAATCCTGCGGGCGCAGGTAAGGCGGGTACGGGCTCTGGCGGCGGCGGTGGCGGCGGCGGCGGTTCGGGTACGTCTATCGGCGGCGCGGGCGGATCGGGCGTTGTTATTATCCGTTATGCTGTAAAAACGCCTATAGATGTATCGGAAAATGTTCAAAATAAAGTATATTCGTTTAAAGATACGGCATCAGGGACGATATTTAATCTCCCGAAAGCGGTTAAGGCCGATGTTCTCGTTGTCGGCGGCGGTGGCGCAGGTGCGAATCCTGGTGCGGCTAGCAATGCGCAAGGTGGTGCTGGCGGCGGCGGCGCTGGTGGAATGATAGAGGCTCAAGGGGTTTATTTAGAAGCGGGTTCATACGATATTATAGTCGGCAACGGCGGTATTTCGCCTTCGGCGCAGGGTACTGGCGGAAACGGTGAGGCTTCTAAGATTTTATTTTCAGGCATTGCGAAGTATGAAGCGCTTGGCGGTGGCGGTGGCGGTATAAAATCTGCAGGTAATAATGGTGGTTCAGGCGGTGGTGGATCTAAGGCTGACGGTGGTGCAGGGACGAGCGGACAAGGTTTCGCCGGGGGTAATGGTCTTCATAACCGCGCAGGCGGCGGCGGTGGTGGTGCTGGTGGTAATGGGGGTGATACAACTGCATTAAATATAGCAGGTATTGGAGGTTTTGGTAAAGCCTCGTCTATTACTGGGCCAGAAGTAATTTATGCAGCAGGCGGTGGTGGTGGTACGCGTGCAGGCGCAGCTTCGGCATTAGGCGGCAGCGGTATTGGCGGTAATGGCGGCTATAGCGGCGGCGCGGCGACTGACGGTAAGAAGAATACAGGTTCTGGCGGCGGTGGCGGAAGCCTTGATACTAAAGGTGGTGACGGCGGTAGCGGTATTGTTATTATCCGTGTTATTGACGTAATGCCAGATAGGCCAGACGAGAATTACGATTTCGATTATGACGGTAAAAAACACGTCATTTATAAGGGCGGCAATGGAGTTACGATTACCAAAGACGGCGTAGAAGTAAGCGAAATCGCGGTAAAAGACGCTGGAACTTATAATTATGAGGTGACTCTTAAAGAGGGTTATAAGTGGGGAGATTTAACGGATAATTCGCCTATTAATGTTACTGTAACAGTTAGTGCGCCTCAGGTTACGGTTGAATCGCTTTCAATCGAGCAGTGGCAGGCGGGTCAGACGCCTAAGAAGCCTAATGTCGTTACGACGCCCTTCCAGGTTGGCGAGAGCGACTATATCGTAAAGTATTCGCCTAAGGGTGTGAACAACTGGACGGAAGCGGCGCCTACAGAGGCTGGCGAATATGATGTTACAATTGAGTTTAAGGAGACAAATAACTTTACCGTTACGGGTACGATTCGCGTAACGAGCGTTACGCTTTGGGCGTGGAACGACAGCGATAAGTATTTAGATTCGCTCGGTTATCACGCTAAAATTACGATTAACGCGACTAACGAGACGCCGCTCGTAAACTTCCCGATGCTTATTAAGATCAAGGAGGGGACTCCCAAGGGCTTTGAGTATAAATATGCCAATCCCGACGGATCGGATATCAGGTTTATCGACTCGAACGGTAATATCCTCGCGCATGAAATTGATACGTGGGATACGGCGGGAGAGAGTATCTTTTGGGTAAAAGTTCCGCAATACTTTAAGGGCGCGACGATTACGATGTGCTGGGGCGAACTCGTTGATAAGATAGTTCCCGCGGCGAAGGATCCTAAGGAGGTCTGGTCGGAGTATGTCGGCGTTTGGCACATGGATGATGCTGAAGATGCCAAGAATGGCGGTGTCGGTACATTTGGTTCAAATACTTCGGAATATAATGGTCCAATCGGTAAGGCTCGCGGCAATAAGAGTAATTCCGGAGGTGCGATTTTATCAGCTACTAACCGCGAGAGTATTGATGCGATGAATACTCTCAACGGTAATACAGATCCTGAAAGTGGGGCAGAGAGAGGTTCTCACTCTAAAACATTTACAGCTTCGTTCTGGGTTTATCTTACCGGAGATTCGTCTGCAAATGCGATGATTATTTCACGAAAGACTTCCACAGGAGATCAAGACAGGTGGGGCTTAAGTTTTAGAACTGCGAAAAATTATAAGGATGTTAGGTATTTTTATAAGGATGACCTGCATGTAGATGACAGTATGTCTAAAGCGATTTCGAAGACTACATGGCATCGTATGGATATCATTTTTGACGATTGGTATGATCATAAAGATGGAGATATCGGTTATTCCACAATTTGGATAGATGGCGTTAGGGTGGATACATGTAGTACGGCATCAACATTTGCTGCGCCGAATGATTCGCCGCTTAGAGTCGGCGGATTGGCATCCTCTAATCCGCTATATGGCCGTATTGACGAAATGCGTGTTAGACAGGGAACGCTTCCTGTAGCATGGATGACTGCTGATTATTTACAGGTTAAAAACACGCTTTATTCATTTGAGGAAACCAAGGTTACACCTGGAGCGTATTTCAAGAACCGTTGGCTTCGTGAGCCTTCGGTGACGAAGGTGTCGTGGCTTAAAGGCGAAGAGCCTGCCGAGGCGGACGCGGGCGAGGCCGTTTACGGAGAATCCTACTATACATTCACTTCGGTAACATCGTCGATTACGAATGCTGTTCCGACGGAGTTTGGCGGATATGTGTTTCAGGGTTGTTTAGACGGGCTTATGCCGATTGAGAACGGGGCGTTCGGATATGAGCCTTTGAGAGGAGCGGAGGTCGATGTCGTTATTACGAACGAATCTCCCGACAGCAATCTTGGCGGCTCTACCGGCAATCCGACGCTCGGCGGGCGCGTACTTTTAGCGAATGACTGGGGTATGGGACAAGGGGCGATTACAGGTCAGGATTATTCGAATACAAATTCAGCTAACAGTACGTATTGGGTGCATAGTGATCCTGTAAGTGTTGCTAATGCGCCGTATTTAAATAAAACCACTCAAAATGAATTGTGTTCTTCTAGCGCAGTGCATGATCTGTGCGGCGGCACTACTATTTGGCATTTGAATAATATTCATATCGGAAATCTTTTTATGGGGGATGGTTCGTTAGGAATTGTTTCAAAATACAATTATCTCCCTTGGTCGACAGAAGCGTTACCTAACAGCGAGCAGACCGAATCTTCGCATCTTATTATGCGTAATGTTGCGGACGCCGCGATTTATTCGCCGTGCTATACGAACGGTATCGGTACAGTTTACTTCGATGCGGTTAATGCTCTTGCGGGGGTAGATGGTTCCGAGTATAAGATCGTTGTTGAAATTTGTACTAATACGACTAACGGCATCAATGTTCCTAGCGATGAAAATATAGCGCTGCGCGTGCCGACGCGCTTAGAGGAGCGCGTAGATGAGGAGGGTAATCCCGTTTTAGGCGAGAACGGAGTGCCGTTGTACGATGAGATGCCCGGTTATACCAACCGCTATGAATTCGCCGATTGGAAGCCTGTTAAGATTTTTGCGCTTAAGAGGGACGGAACGCCCAACTTCATCGCTCCCGTAGAGGGCGGGGAATTGGCTCTCGATATCGCTAACGGCGGAAGTGTAAGGAATTTCTACCGCGTATACGCGAAGCTCAACTATAACGGGCCTATCCGCTTTAGAATCAGACGAGTTTCTATTGATGACGGTGCGGGCGAAGACGGCGCGTTCATCCTTATTGATAACGTCATCGCGTCGTATCCATCGATGAGGATGGATCTAGAGACGTACGGCACGTTTGATCCCGCAAAGCTCGGCAAGAGCACTCTCGGATTTGAAGGCGCGTTCGACATACCGTTCCCGTCGGTGAAGGACGAGATTATCGGCCGCGCGAAGCCGGTATATACCGTTTCGGCCGCCGATCCCGACGCCGATACGGGCAAATTCGTCGTGGCGTCGAAGATGTTCTACCGCTGGCGCTATCTTGAGCAGCAGGTGAGCGAATGGAAGGGCGTAACTCTCGACCATAAGAACGGGTTTAAGGCCGTCGAAGCCATGAAGCTCGAGAAAGATAAGCCCGGCGATATCGAGTATTACTTCGTTTCGTGGCTTAACGCGCCTTTTTACGATTATGTCGACTATTCGGGCGCAGATTTGAAACTCGGCGGCTATTACAGCGAGAATACTGCCCAGGTAACAAACCGCTTCGATTCGGCGACGAAGCTCGAGAGCTGCGGAAATGACTGGTTTATCCGTCTTCGCGAAGGCAGGAGCAACTTTGAGCGCGTTAACCTCGTTATCACAGAAAAGATTGAAGACGATTACACGGATACCGTTTACAAGACGAATTCAATTCCGATGGAACTCGTCGGCGAGGGGATGTGGCGCGGTCTTTATCAGACGCTAGACAAGAACGATAACGGTATTGAATACCGCCTTGAGTTCATGAACGAGCAGGTGAGCGGAGCTACGGAGCGCAATCTGACGACGAATTACTTCAAGATCGCCGAAAACTGGACGAAGCTCCCTGTCACCGACAAGCTTACCGCGACCGCGACGCCCGAGTATTCGACCCTTCCTGTCGACGGCGTTACGGGTTATCTCCTTTTCCAGATCGACGAAGAGACGAAGGCGATGACGATAGTCCGCGCCGATTACCAGAATTTCAACACGTGGAGCGACGCGAACAACAAGAA
>JAGCJE010000010.1 GCA_017648225.1 Kiritimatiellia bacterium
CGCCTAACTTCGTCGCTCGACTCATTCGCTGTTCGCTCATGTCGTCGGCGTCCTCGTTATGCTCGCGCCTCATCGCGCTCCTCACGAACCGTCGTCTCGCTAAACGCTCAGCTCATTCATCGCGTCTTTTCTCAACGTCTCTCTCGTACGCTTCCAAGCATAAGCGTGCGTTGTCCTCCCCGGCGCACGTACTGTCTTCTCGACACAGCGTCAATCCTGTTTGGACTAACGCTTTAAATGAGCGATTATATGTCTCCATTAGAGCGAAGATGGGTTAAGCGGAGGTCTTTGAGTGAGACTCGCGGAGGATTGTAGCCGTAAGAGATGCGTTGTACGAAGCCTGTGACGTTGTTATGGCCTCCCCGAAGTAAGCGCGCTTGCTTGTCTATGCGCGAAAGGCGTTACAACTCCGCAGCGAGTCGAGATCGAGAAGAGCCTCCGTTAATCCATCGAAGCTCACTGCCGCCGCGATATGAAAAGTCACGGCAAGAACGAGGAGTAATAAGATTATGGTTATTACTGTTGTACAGAATGAATAAAGGCGAATGGGGAAAGGTGGGGGAGATTCCAGATAACGATACAGTTGCTAAAATATGATTTCGTGTGGTATAATTTAACAAAACTGAAGAAAGGGCGTTTAACTTCCCGTTAATTGACTGACGAGAGGGAGTTTGGCGTATTGATGAGTTATGGCGACATTCCAATATATTGCTAAAGATTCTGAGGGCAACGAAACTCGCGGTCAGATTGAAGCCGCAGATCGTAATTCCGCCATCGCGGCTGTGCGCGCGCAGGGGCTTCTTCCTACAGCCATGGGCGAGGTGCGCTCATCCGCCGCTGCTCCAGCGCAGGCGAAGTCCAAGGCTAAGCCTAAAAAGGCTCCCGCGCCCGCCGCTTCGTCCGGTGATAAGAAGAAACGCGGCCTTAATATGGAGATTAACATCAAGCTCCCGAAGTTTCTCCAGGGCAAGATCAAGACTAAAGTCCTAACTCAGTTCACCCGCCAGCTGGCGACGCTCGTCAACGCCGGTCTTCCCTTGATGCGCAGTATCGATGTTCTTAAGCGTCAGGTCAAGGATCAGCAGATGTGCGAAGCTCTCGACGGCATTTCCGAAACGATTTCCGCCGGCGGCACGTTCTCCGAAGCGCTTACGGCCTATCCTAAAATTTTCGACAACCTTTACGTCAACATGGTAAAGGCCGGTGAAGCGGGCGGTGTTCTCGAAGTCGTTCTCGGACGACTCGCCGAATTCGCCGAAAAGGCCGATAAGATTAAGAATAAGGTGAAGGGTGCGATGATTTATCCTATCGTCGTTCTCTTTGCCGCGGTCGGCATCACGGCGTTCCTTCTTATCACGGTTATTCCCAAATTCCAGGACGTCTTTAAAGATATGATGGGTGGGCAGCCTTTGCCGCCGGTCACGGAGTTTGTTATTCAGGCGTCTCAGTATGTTCAGAAGGACGGTCTTAAGGTTCTTGCCATCGTCGTCGGCGCATACGTACTGATGAAAATGGCCGCAAAGACCTCCAAGGGCGCTTACATATTCGACGTAATAAAGCTGAAGATGCCGGTAATCGGCACCCTCGTCCAGCGAACGGCGATTTCCCGCTTTACGAGAACGTTGGGAACGCTTCTTTCGTCGGGCGTACCGATTCTCCAGTCGCTCGTCATCGTGCGCGACACGTCAGGAAACCTCGTTATTTCTAAGGCTATCCAGTCGGTTCACGACGCCGTTAAAGAGGGTGAAGGCGTAACGCAGCCTCTGTCGCAGTGCTGGGTATTCCCGCCGATGGTCGTTTCGATGGTCGAGGTCGGCGAAGAGACCGGTGCGCTCGCGGAAATGCTTACACGTATCGCTGACACGTACGACGACGAAGTCGACAACGCCGTTGCCGGTATGACCGCCGCGATCGAGCCCGCGCTCATCATCTTCCTCGCCGGTATCGTCGGTACTATCGTAATCGCGATGTTCCTGCCGATGATCAAGATTATTTCGTCCGTATCCGGCGGAAGCGGCGGAATGTAAGGATTTAGCGATGAAAAAGGCCTTTACACTGATAGAGCTGATGATTACAATCGCCGTTCTGGTGATTTTGATGGGTCTTGTGTTCAGGCTGAACTCAGCTGGAACAGAATCCCAGAAACGGACGGTGACGATCATCCGTATGCAGAAGCTCGAAAACTGTCTTTCGGGCTATTACGCGGCTTTCGGCAGTTATCCGCCCGTAAAACTTCACGGAACTCGAGATATCTATGCCAAAGTGGGCGATCACGGCGTTCAAGACGCCGACGGCGAGGAGAATACGAGCCTTTGGTCGATGGCCGAGGACGACGCCTGGAGGCAGGTGAGAGCCGCCTGCAAGGCTCAGCCTGTCGATTGCCGATTCCCGTTCCCCGAAGGTGAGCACGACAAGATCGTCAACCTTTCCGAAGAGTTCAAAAGAAGGATTCAGAGCGGAGATAAAACATTCAAGGATTTGAGCGAAGAGCGCAAAAAGGTTCTCATGGCGGGATTTGACGACGGCTTTTCCAGCGGCGGCGGTAACTTTGACAGAGATGCCGTCGATTGGAGAGACGTTCAGATCTTCAAGTTCGGTCTGATGAGTTATCTTCTGCCGCGTTATCTTTTCATGATGGGCAATACGGACATCGATTTTGATGATTTCGCCCAGTGGACAGGAAATAATTCAAACGTCTATGACGCTCTTAACGGAGAGATGATCAACACGTGGGAGGACG
>JAGCJE010000097.1 GCA_017648225.1 Kiritimatiellia bacterium
GCACATCTCGGCCGCGTCGCCCTTACGGGTTCCGAGCTTGATGATGCGCGTATAACCGCCCTGGCGATCCTTCATCGCGGGAGCGATCTTATCGAACAGTTTCTGAACCGCCTTGGGCTCCGTAAGACGGGAAGCGGCGAGACGACGGGCCGCGAGATCGCCCTTCTTGGCGATCGTCACGATCTTGTCGGCGTCCTTGCGGGCTTCCTTGGCCTTGGGGAGAGTCGTCTTGATGGACTCGGCGTTGATGAGATTCGTTACAAGGCTGCGCATGAGCATCTTGCGGTGCTCGGTTGAGCGGCCAAACTTTTTCATGACTCTTTGGTGACGCATTTTTAAACTCCAATCTTACTTCTTCGTGTCGAGCAGTTCTTCGTCGAACTTATAGCCGAGAGAAAGGCCGAGCTGGGCGAGCTTCTGCTTGATTTCGGTCAAGGTCTTCTTGCCGAAGTTACGGTACTTGAGCATATCGGCCTCGGTCTTCTTGGCGAGTTCGCCGACGGTCGAGATGTTGGCCGTATTGAGGCAGTTAGCCGCACGTACGCTCAACTCGATCTCGTTGACGGACATATTCAAGAGCTTTTTGAGGCGCTCGCGCTCATCGGCATCCTTCTTCTCGGAATCATCAAATTCGAGAGTCTCTTCGCCGGCGTAGTCGACGAACACATCGAGGTGGCGGCGAAGAACGGCACCGGCCGTCTTAAGAGCCTCCTCGGGGTCGATACGACCGTCAGTCCAGATATCGAGAACGAGTTTCTCGTAGTCGGTACGCTGACCGACGCGGGTGTTCTCGACGAGGAAGTTGACGCGCGTGACAGGTGAGAAGATCGAATCGATTGCGATCTTGCCGATTTCCTGATCAGGTTTCTTGTTGCCGTCGGCAAGACAGAAACCGCGACCGGTACGGACATCGCACTCCATATCGATTTCGCCGTCGATGTCGAGAGTGCAGATCTCCTGCGCAGGATTAAGAACCTCGACATTGTTGGCTTCGGCGAAATCACCCGCCGTCACTTTGCAAGGACCCTTGGCCTTGAGAGTGATCGTCTGAGCATCACGCGAAAACGTCTTCAAATGAACCTGCTTCAAGTTTAGGATGATGTCGGTGACATCTTCCGTGCAGCCCGGAATGGTCGAAAACTCGTGGTTTACGCCCTTGATCTTGACGGACGTAATGGCGGCGCCCTCAATCGAGGAAAGAAGGACGCGCCTGAGCGAGTTGCCGATCGTCCGAGCATATCCGATTTCAAAAGGCTCCGCCGTGAAACGTGTGTATGTAGCAGTGGCGGTGGATTCGTCCTTCTGGACGCCCTTAGGCATTTCAAATCGGCTCAAACGGATAGGCATTTGTTACCCCCTATTGGAAAGTTGATAAACTGAAGCGACTATTAACGAGAGTACAATTCGACGATCGCCTGCTCGTTGATGTTTTCCGGAATCTCGGCGCGCTCAGGAACCTGAACGAACGTACCGGTCATCGTGGTAGCGTCCCACGTAAGCCACGAACCCGAAACGGGGCGGTGCTCGAGGGAGCTCGTAATGGCAATCATCTGACGATCCTTCTCGCGGACACCGACGGTCTGACCCGCCTTGACGATGTAGGAAGGAATGTTGAGAACCTTGCCGTCGACAACGATGTGCTTGTGGGTAACGAGCTGACGGGCCGCCGCGCGCGTCGGAGCGATACCGAGGCGGTAGACGACATTGTCAAGACGCGATTCGCACATCTGAAGGAGGAGGTCGCCCGTCTTACCCTTCTTGGCCATAGCGCGCTCGAAGAAGATACGGAACTGACCCTCGCGCATACCGTAGATGTACTTA
>JAGCJE010000098.1 GCA_017648225.1 Kiritimatiellia bacterium
GCGCCGTGATACGCGCCAAAGTGAACGGTAACGCCCTCGGGGGCGGCGGCATAATCGACGAGCTCGCGTCCAGCGCTTGGAGTCGCGACAAGTTTAAGGTTAGGCGCTAAAGCGTACCAATCTTTGTTAAAGTGCCAAGTAATGACATGAGTCGCTTTAGGTAAGAGTTTAAGAAACTCCCCCTCACTCCTCGCCCTCACAACCCTAACTCCTGACCCCGTTACCCCATTCCCTACCAACTCACGCAAGAAGCGAAGTGCCTCCGCATCAATGCGGAAGCACTTTTCAGGCCACTCAAGCCAAATGAGATAAGTATTTCTCACTCGTCGAGCTGGCCCTTGTAGGTTACGCGGCGAATCTTACCGACCGAAGTTCTCTCGAGAGGCTCTTTAGAAATGATAACCTTTCGCGGACGCTTATAGTCGGCGAGCTCGGAGCAACGCTTCTGAACGGCCTTCTGGGTAGCCTTTTCGACTTCAGCCCAATCTGGCATCTTACCGCCGTTCTTCTCTTTATAATAATCTTCGCTCGGGTGAATAATCGCACCGACGCGCTCGCCCGGAACTCCGCCCTCGGTATAACCGAGAACGAGAATATCAGCAGCGCACGCCTCCTTGGCGATGCAGTTCTCAACCTCTTCGGGATAAATATTCTTACCTTCGCGGTTAACGATAAGCGCCTTTTTACGGCCACGGATGTAAATAACGCCGCCCTTGTCGATAGAGGCCAAGTCTCCCGTCTTAAACCACTCTCCGTCAAACGATTCCGCGGTCGCGGCCTCATTATGGAAGTAGCCCTTCATAACGATCTTGCCCTTGATCTGAAGCTCGCCTACGCCAGATTCGTTAGGATCGGCGATACGAACCTCAATTCCGCTGATCGCCTTACCGATCGAGCCGACCGCATCGATTTCGGGGCCGCATACAGAGACGACGGGCGAGCATTCGGTAAGTCCGTAACCCTCCAAGAAGCGGATATGCATACGGTTAAAGCCCTTAAGCACGTGGTGGGGACAAGGAGCGCCGCCCGTGATGATAAAGCGCATCTTACCGCCGAGGCGAAGCTTAACCATGTGCATAATAGGCCCGCGAAGACCGATCTTAAAGAGGAACTTAGCCGCCTTCGAGCTCGCGAGCGCCTCTTCGATCTTAGCGTAAATCTTCTCAGCCAGCAAGGGAACAGCCATGAGGATAGACGGCTTTAAGTAGCGGATATCCTGAACAACCGTTCTCAGCGACTGCATAAAGCAAATCTGAGCGCCCATAACCATCGGGCAAACAAAGTTCGTCGTAAACGAGAACGCGTGGAAAAGCGGAAGAACGACAAAGAACGAATCCTTATCGGTAATCTTAGCGCCGAAGCACTGGAGCGAACCGACAATGTCGTGAAGGAAGTTAGAGTGGGTAAGCATCGCGCCCTTGGGCTTACCGGTCGTACCCGAAGTATAGATAATCGAGGCGACGTCGGAAGGCTGGGCGACGTTGTTATCGTACCACTCGCCGCCGTCGCGGATCATAAGAGACTTAAGGCCTACGACATCGGCCTGGGCGATCTTACGCCCGTCGAAGATAACGCCGTCGACGACGACGATACCGCGAAGCTTCGGAAGCTTAGGCGCGATATCCATAAACATCCTCAGGTGGGCGGTATCGGTCGTAACGACCGTAAC
>JAGCJE010000099.1 GCA_017648225.1 Kiritimatiellia bacterium
CACATGGCTTGTTCTGTTAGGATACGGCGTCAGCGCGGTTCTCGCAGTCTGGAGCGGAAGATGAATTTTCTCGAACAGCTTGCCGCCCGTCGTCGCTTCGGAATGAAGCCCGGACTATCCACCATTCGCGCCGTCTGCCGTTCGCTCGGCGATCCGCAGGAGCGGATCAGGGCGGTTCATATAGCGGGAACGAACGGGAAGGGGGCCGTTGCGGCGCTTCTTGATGCGTCCCTTCGATCGGCGGGATTGAAGGTCGGCCGCTATACCTCGCCTCATCTGGTAAGACTCAACGAGCGCTTTTTTCTGAACGGGTCGCCCGTTGACGACGACAAGCTCGAGGAAATTTCGCTGCGCGTAGAGAAGGCCGTTTCGTCTACGGGCGACGCCGGAGAAGGGACCACCTTTTTCGAGGCGTTGACTGCCGTCGCGTTTTCGCTTTATGCCGAAAGCGGCGTCGACGCGGCGGTTCTCGAAACGGGTCTCGGAGGACGTCTCGACGCGACGAATATCTGTAACCCCGCACTCACGGTTATAACGCGTATAGGGCTCGATCACTGTGATTGGCTCGGAGATACCGTAGAAAAAATCGCTGTCGAGAAGGCTGGAATAATTAAGAGCGGCGTGCCTGTCGTGCTCGGCGAAAATCTCCCCGAAGTGCGAGAGATTATCGAAAAACGCGCCAAGGAACTTGACGCTCCCTTTTATTATGCTCCGGATATGGCGCTTGAACTGGAAATTCCCGCCGGCTATTCGCTCCAAGGCTCCTTCAATCGCGAAAACGCATTGACGGCCATCGCCGCACTGAAGGTAATCCGCGAGAGGAAACTCTTTAATCTACCTCAAGCCGAACGGATAAATGACGGTTTCTCGAATGTCGTCTGGCCTGGACGTTTCCAGAAGGTCGGCAATGTGCTTGTCGACGGCGCTCACAATCCCCCCGCCGCGCGCGCGTTGGTCAATGCTCTTAAGGAGCTGCCCGAGAAAAAGTATATTCTCGTCGCAGGCTTTTGTGCCGATAAAGATGTCGGCGAGACGCTTTCTATTCTTGCGCCTTTCATTTCAAAGGCGTATGCGATCAAAACGAACAATCCGCGTTCGCTTGAGCCGTCCGAGCTTGCGCTCAAGATGCGCTCGCAAGGCATCGACGCCGATACATCGTCGACGTTAAGCGAGGCTCTTCGGTTGGCGAAAGCCGATGTTCAGTCGACAGGCGGAGTAACGGTACTTGTGTGCGGTTCTCTCTTTCTTGCAGGCGAGGCGCTTGTCGCATTGAACGCCTATCCATGGTCCAGCGTCCGATTCGACCCGTCGGAGCGATTATAGGGTATGTTCCTCTTGACTTTTAAGCCCAGAAAAATGTACAATATATATCAACAAATATCACTTTCAAAACTCAAGGAGAAATTAATGAACAAAATGCTCAAGATTGGTGTCGCGGCTCTCGCGATTTCTGCTGTTTGCCCTGCTTTCGCTCAGGATGTCGAGGAAGAAGCCGAGTCTTCCGTAATCGGTTTTACTCCTGTTGCGGTCGGTCTTGCTACGCCCGTTCAGCTTCCTTGGGGTCTTAACCGTTGGGATGTTTTCGGTATCGATTTTAATCTTTTCTATTCCGACGCCCCTAAGATGTACGGCATCGATTTCGGCGGCTTGGCGACTCTCACACGCGATAAGACGATCGGTCTCGTCGTCGGCGGTCTCGGCAACGTCTCTTTCGCCGATATCTACGGCCTTCGCGCGACTTGCGGTCTTAACTATACCGAGAAGAGCGTTTGGGGTGCCGAAGTCGGTCTTATCGGCGTAAGAGAGAACCTTACCGGTCTTGACGTTAATTTGCTCGGTTCGTTCCAGAAGGAGATTTGCGGTCTTCAGGTTTCCGGTCTTGCCAATATCGCCAAGGTTAAGAGCCATGGTTGCAACGTCGCCGGTATCGCCAACCTCGCCGAGACGGCCTATGGCCTTCAGCTCGCTATCGTCTTCAACATGACGAAGGAGCTTCACGGTGCTCAGATCGGTCTTATCAACTACACCGAGGACTGCCCCTCCGGCTTCCAGATCGGTATCGTCAATATCATTCTCCAGAATAAGATCAAGTTCCTTCCTATCGTGAACGGCTACTTCTGATAAGCGATGGCGACTAAAAATCCTTTCCTTAAAAAAGCTACGGGGACCCAAAAGGCCCCCGTACGCGTTGAAAAGAAACATGGCCTTGGAAGAGGCCTTGATTCTTTAATACCGTCCAAGGCTGCCGTGACCTCACCTATACCCAAGGTTGCCGCTCCAGCCAAACTTGCATCGGCTGTTGAAGAAAATCAGGATAAGCCGCTTGAGCTGCCTATTCTTGATATTGAGCGCAGCCCATATCAGCCCCGGCGCGATTTCAAGGACGAAGAACTTTCAGAACTCGCGGAGTCGCTCAAGAACAGCGGTCTTGTCCATCCTCCAACGGTCAGAAAGAATTCGAACGGCAAGTATGAACTCATTTCGGGTGAGCGTCGTCTGAGGGCCGCATTGCTGGCCGGCTGGAAGAAGATTCGTGTAACGCTCATCGAAGCGGACGATCTTACCGCCGCGGCGATGACGACTACCGAGAACATCAATCGCGAA
>JAGCJE010000100.1 GCA_017648225.1 Kiritimatiellia bacterium
ACGTGTGGGCGATGGCCACGTCGAGCTTTGACGTGAGTTTGTCTCCCCACGCGCCGATGGCCTGGGGCTTGCCGTTCTCGTTGGGCCATATCTGACCATCGGCGTAACTCCAGCGAGCCTGATGAAAATTCTTAAGATAGCGCCTCACAGCCTCCTTTACCGCGATTCGCCCGAAAAGCCATTCCGTACGGCGGGCGACAGAACCCTTCATCTTCGCGGCCTCGCGTCTTTCTGGGGCGTTAAGGACGACGTTGCTTAAAATCTTGAGCCACAGCTCCTCGTTGCGCTCGAACATCGCGTACGGGACGTCGGTTATGACGGCCGACGCGACGTCCGTCCCGGGATTTCCGAAAACCTCGGCAGGCACACTCTCCGAAATGAAACTCGTCGCCGGCTGAAGAACCATATCGCAGAAATTCTTAGGTACGCGCTCGGTGATCTCCTCCCATCCGTCGATCTCCATGACGACGTTGCCGTTTCCGCCCGTCACCGTTATGTCGCAAAGATGGGAACGCGGTGTCACGCCTGTAAGCCGCAGATAGCAGTTGAGGCGCGAACCCTCCTTTAGCCCCGGACCCTTCATCTCGAGACGCCTGAAGCGGAACGGGAACGAGAACGCGCCCGTGAACTTCTCGTGGCAGCGCCACAGCATGAATCCGCTCGTCACGATCTGGAGAAGAAGCGGGTTGACCGTCCACGACGGCATCAGCGTGAACGTCACGCTGCCCGACGACGAAGGAACCTCAACCTCGTAGTTGATTCCGCTTTCGGCCCAGCTCTCCGCGAACACGATTCCGCGCAGGCGGCTGCCGAAGCCGAGCTTCGACGGATAGATGTCGCGCCCTGACCAGTGGACGCTGCGCGGATGCGCCAGCGGCTCGACCTGGGCGCTCGTCGGCTCGAGGCGCTCGGCGGCCATGATGAAGTTCGCCTCCATGAGCGGCCACGTGAACTGGGCGTCCGGAGTGTCGTCGCGTATCTGCACCTTGACCGCGGCGGTCGACGGGTCGGCGGGCGAAACGCGCTCGGCCTTCACCGTAAGCTTAAGCTCGCCCTTCGAAAACGCGACGCGGCGGCGGCAGATGAAATCCTCGATCCTCACCAGAACGCGGTTCGGAACGACGCGCTGCGCCGTCTCGGCCATAATCTCGACCGCGAACGGAATCGGCAGCAGAACGAGACCGCGCAGATTGGGATCGGAATACGAAAGCTGGCTTACGCCGTACGCGAAATCGGCGATGAACGGGGCGTCGGAAATCCTGAAGAGCTTCGTGAACTCGTAAGATACGCCCGGTATCGACTCCGTCGGCGGCGCGTCGGAAATAAGCGGATCGCTCGTTCCGGCGGCGAACTGGAGACGGGAACTTTCGCGGGCCGCCTTTACCGCGGCGCGCTCGGCGGCGCGTGAGCCGCGCGCCTTGGGCTCGCCCGTGTACGCCAGCGCCGTCGCGACAGGCTCGCCGAGCAATGTCATCCTCGGAAACGATCGCGAGAGTTTACGCTCGATGACCGTCCTGAACTCCATCGAGAGCGTCGCGTCAAAATCGAGTTTCCGGGCACGGCGGCGGACGAAGAATCCCGATATGTCCAGACCGGCGCCGAGCGCGGCCAGCTGCGCGAGCGCGTGCTGCACCTGAAGGAGCGAACGGCGGTGAATCGAATTGAGCGCGACTGCGGCGAACTGGCGACCGGAAAGAGTCTCCTCGACGGCGCCCGTCATGATTCCGCGCGGACCTACCTCGACAAATACCCTGTAACCGTCCTCATGCATCTTGCGAATCGTCTGGGCGAACAAAACCGGCTTCGCCCAGCGCTCCGCCGTATCCCTGCGCGCGACGCGCGGACTCTCGGGGAGTCTATCCGCGATGGCGCACGAATAAACCTCGCATACGCTTTTATGCTTCATGTAGTCGGTCGCGAACTTCTTGATCGCGGGGACTATCGGCGAACAGTCCGGAGTGTTGAACGGTTTATCCAGCTCGAGCCTCAGGATTCTTATTCCCGCGTTCGCGAACGCCTTCATCGCCGTTTCCTCGAAATCCGGCTCAATCGCGAGGGTCTTCATTTTAGGTGAAAAATCACAGACGAGATAAACCTTCTTTTTCGGAAAGGAGGCGAGGACGGCATTAAGGTCCTCCTCATGGCGGACCATCGCCGTAACCATGACGATCTTAGGAAGTCCCTTGTTGTCGACCGCCTTGCTGACGATTTTGTAAATGTCGCGAAGAGCCTTCACGCGCTCGGTACGGGACGTTGCGGCGGATGTCGCCCCGGACTTCACGACGGCCGCGAGATCGCCGCCGCCGCATCCGACCACGCCGTCCGGCTTAAGCCCCGCCGCGTCGAGGAGACGGGACATCGCCGCGCATCCGGCATACGTCGCCACGAGCGCCTGCGAATACGCGCCAGAACTGAAAATGTCGGCATCGTGTCTGTAATAAGGCGCCGGCGGAAAAATGAAATTCGACGGTGTGAATCCCGGCTCGCCGACAAGAGCCTCTTCAAGCTCGTCGAACGGTGCGCGGCATTCCGGATGCAAGACGACAAGATCGCGCAGCATGTCGGGATAGAACGAAATCGCGCCGGGGAAAACAAAAGCGAGTTTACCCTTACCTTCACCCAATAAATGATCTCGGAAATAATAGGTCCCACTCTTATCCTTGAGGCGCGTCACCGTCCCGGACTCGAGACGGCTCTTCGCAGACGAAAGACGCTCGCGCAGATCCTGGATCGACGAGGCAACGAGAGCGAGAACGCTTTCGCCGCGCATAAGACTGCATGTATAGGCGACGTTGACGAGCGAACAGTCGGGTATTCTGTCGATGAACGTTATGAGCCGCGAAATCTCCTCGACGAGTTTCACGTCGTTCTCGGCCGAGATGACGACGAGCTCCGTCCCTCCGATAATCGAAAAATCAGCCGTCATATCCTGTCCTCCGGCTCCTCTTCAAGAACGATCGCCGCGCTGCGGCCTTCGCGGCTCGCGACGCCGATGGGATTGCTTGGAATGAAGTTCGACGCCATAACCGCCGCGCGGCGCGGGTTGGAGCTGTCGCCCGTGATCCACGGCCTCGGCTCGGTAAGCAGGTAAGCGCTCGAACCGAGATTCGCGATCGCCTCGGACGGATGGTCCGGCGTAACCTGCGGCGGAAGCACCCTGTAGCGCAACGCAAGCGCGGCCTTTACGATTCCCGCCGACATCGACGATCTCATGGTGTGGCCGATGTTACCCTTCACGGATCCGACTCCGACGAGAGGTCCGCCCGGACGGTGTTCGCCCCAGAGCCGCTGGATCGCCTCGATTTCGCGACTCTCCATTTCCGTTATCCCCGAACCGTCAGCCTCTATAAGCCCGATCGACGGAACCGTAGCGCCCGCCCTGTCTATGGCGTCCGAAAGAATGCGAGACGGATCATCCTCCGGATTATGACCGATGGAAACGGATTTTATAAGAGCGTAAATCCTGTTGCGCGCCTTGAGCGCGTCTTCACGGCGTTTGAGAACGAACATCGCCCCGCCTTCTCCGGGTATCGTGCCGTCGCCATCCTGTTCGAACGGGTGCAGTTCATGACGCGTCGAGAAGCGCACTTCTCCTGAAAGTCCTTCGAGATAGGCGCGGCTCATCGGAGGCGTTATCGCGCCTGCGAGCGCGACGTCGGCACGGCCCGAGCGCAAATCGTCGAGCGCATCCATCAGCGCCGCGCCTCCGCTTAAGATACCCGCGTCGAGAATCGTGGCGGCGCCCGAAAATGAGCATTCGCGGGCGATCCATGAAACGAAGCGGTAGCCGGAACCGAGAAGAAAAGACGCGGCGTTCGGCTCGGGAAGCGACTCCTTTAACTTATCCCTCATCGACTCGAGCGATTCGAGCGGAGCATTAGGCATGAACCGGCGGATGATATCCATCGTCTGGTCGAGAAAATATGTATGCTGCAACCAATTGATAGTCGATGAATTGAAAGGCGGCGCATAACCGAGACGGACCGTGCCGCGGATAGGCTCTCTCGAATGAAGACGGATCGACGCGTCGGTTAAAGCATCGAACGCGAGCTGGGTCGCAAAATAAAGATCCTGGTTCTCGCCGGCGTTCACCTGACGCGGAAAATTCTGCATCGAGGGAACGCACGAATACAACTCTCCGAGCTGGCCGAGCCTAACGGGATAAGATCTGCCGAAAATGCTCCGCTGGCCGTGGGGCAGTTCCGCGTCGGCGCCCGGCACCGTAAGCATGCTGCGTCTGGCCATGATAGCGTCCCAGTACGCCTGGGGCGTACTGCAACCGGCGAACCGGCAACTCATGCCTACTATAGCTATCGCTGTATCCATCTTTTTTCAACATCCCTTTCGTTCGTTTCACTCACAAGGGGATGAAAATTTAGTATTACAACCGGTGGCGTCATCCTATAGCCAATAGGATTATAATATTAAACCCCAGAAGCAATACAAACAGTATACCCAATCCTTATTGCGATAGTCAACCTTATTCCAGCTCAAGGCACACAATTGCTTGTACTAATTAGGTCTCCTTTGATAAAATAGACGCATCATGTCAAAAACCGTTCTTATAACAGGCGCGAGTTCCGGAATCGGCGAGGCTCTGGCCCTTGAGTGCGCCAAACGCGGAGATACGCTTTTCCTCTGCGGACGCAACGCCGACCGCCTCAGATCCGTCGCTGAAGCATGCCGCGCGTCGGGCGCCGTCGTATATGCCGAAACGGTCGACGTCAGAGACGCGGCGGCGGTCGGGGCCTGGATGAAGAAAAGCGACGGAATATCTCCCCTCGAAATCGTTTTCTCCAACGCCGGAGTCGGCACGGGCGAAGAAACCGAAAAGAACGTGAGGATGACATTCGACATAAACGTCGGCGGAACAGTAAATGCCGTTCTCCCCGCGATTGAAATTTTCAGAAAGCGAGCCAAAGAGAAATCTGATCCGGGGCTGAGACAGATTCTGATTACGGCATCGATCGCCGGGTACGGGCCCCTTAAAAGCTGCCCATCATATTCGGCGACCAAGAGCTGCGTGAAAACGTGGGCGCTCGCACTGAGAGGAATGCTCAAACCCGAAGGCATACGCGTCAATGCGATCTGCCCGGGATTTATCCGCTCGCGCCTCACAGACAAAAACACGTGCCCTATGCCCTTTTTCATGGAGGCCGACAAAGCGGCAAAAATCATCCTCAAACGCGCGGAGCGCAATGTCGGGCTCATCGCGTTCCCGTGGCCGATGCGTCTGGCGACGTGGTTTCTTTCAATTCTTCCGTTCAGACTCAATGAACTGATAAACTCGATCCTCCCCGAGAAAATATCAGCCGGAAAACCCAAAATGCTTTAACGAATGATCTACGCCGTCTTATCCGATATCCACGCGAACGAATCGGCCTTACGAAAAGTTCTCGACGACGCCAAGGCTCACGGGGCCCAGCGCATCGTCTGTCTCGGTGATGTCGTGGGATACGGACCACTTCCCTCCGAAACGCTCAATCTTCTTCTCTCGCAAAATGCGACAATCATCGCGGGAAACCACGATGACGCAGTTTCTGGGCGAGTCGACGAAGACGACTTCATAGATCTCGCGCGCGGCGCCGTTCTGAGACACCGCGAAATGCTGCCCCTGAAATCGCGCGATATTCTCTCGTCCCTCCCGTATACAGTCACGTTCGGAGAAGCGGTTGCATCGCATGGTGATTTTACGGAACCCGAAAAGTTCAACTACATTGAAAGCGAGGAAGATGCCGCGATTAATTTTTCCTCGATTAACTCGCACCTCGCTTTTGTCGGCCATACGCATGTTCCCTGCATCTATCTCACAGGCCAATCTGGGACAGTCTACAAAATCGATCCTCAAGATTTCACAGTAGAGGACGGCAAGCGCTATATTGTAAATCCGGGCTCTGTCGGATATCCGCGCGAAAAGGACGGGAAGTGCTTCTCCTCCTACGTGCTATATGATTCCGACGAGCGAACCGTGACTTTCCGATTTATCCCCTTCGCCGTTTCTTCGGTTATGCAACGCGGAGAAAACCCGAAAAGAATTAAAAAGCGCATTCTTATCCTTGCAGCCGCTGCACTCTCGCTGACAACTGCGCTCGTGGCGTGGTTCTGCATCCCGAAGGAAGAAGTTTCAATTACTCAGGTCGTAGCCGATGACGAAAGCGCCCTCATGGTTGAAGAGCGGATTTTAGACATCTCCCCCGAGAAACGACACTTCAAAGTTAATCTTCAATTGGATTTTCGCGGCGGCTCCGCGCCCGCTAATGTTCATGTCGCATTTATCGACGCCGACGGAAAGACGATGACAGAAAAGGTTGAAACCGTAAAATCGTCCTGGTCTAAAAAAGAGGTAATCGGCGAAGATATCCGCAAAAGCGCTAAGCAGATAAAAATCACGGTTAAGAAACAGAAGCCTGAAGAAGAAATCACGATCAAGGAATTCAAGCCGATAGTTTTCTAAATGTTGCCCAAAGGTCGCAGAGGTTGAAAATGAAGACGATACTTCATGTCGATATGGATGCGTTTTTCGCATCGGTCGAACTCCTCGTCCATCCGGAATGGCGGGGTAAGCCTCTAATCGTCGGCTCAGGGCCGCACGAGCGCGGCGTCGTTTCAACCTGCTCGTACGAAGCGCGCAAATACGGCATTCACTCCGCGATGCCGTCGCGCCGAGCATATCAGCTCTGCCCGCATGCGATCTTCACTCCGCCCAACGGTGAGCTTTACGCCGAGGTGTCCCGGAAAGCGTTCGAAGTTTTCGAAAGTTTCACTCCCTACGTCGAGGGTGTTTCAATAGACGAGGCATTTCTCGACATCACTGGCTCAATACATCTTTACGGAAACGCGAGAGAGTTAGGAGAGGAACTGCGCAGGAAGATAAAGCGCGTCTGCGGCGTAACCTGTTCCGTCGGAATCGCGCCGAACCGACTCCTGGCGAAAATCGGCTCAGAAGAGAATAAACCGGACGGCCTTACTCTCATGCCCTTTGAGTCCGAGGAAATTGCCGGTTTTCTGAAATACAAACCGATATCGGTACTGTGGGGTGTCGGAAGAAAGACGGTTGAAATACTAAAACCGTACGGCATTACGGTTTGTGGCGACATCCAGGCGCTTCCCGTTGAGCGTCTTGCGGCAATTCTCGGCTCAAGATCCGCGGCGAACGCCCTTAAAAGTTATGCGCTCGGAATTTCAGACGACAACGTTTACTGGAAGCCGTCAGGCGAAAAGTCCGTCTCCAACGAGCACACGTTCGGCGAAGACGAACCCGACCGGGATGTCGTACGCTCGAAGCTGATCGAACTCGCCGAGAGCGTCGGACGCAGATTCCGTCGTGAAAAAAGGTGGGCCAAAACCGCAAAAATAAAATTCCGCAACGCCGCTTTTGAAACAGTCTCGAAACAGATGCCTTTCGAGTCTCCGGCGCGCGACGATATTTCGTTCAGAGAAAAAGCGCTGGCTCTCTTCGACGGCCTGTGGCCGGGGAACGAACCCTCGCGCGGCGGAATGCGGGCGGCGCGGCTTATAGGATTCGGAGTGACGAACATTCAGGACGCACCCGACGCTGAAACGCAGCTCGATCTTTTCGAACCGCCCGACACGGAAAAGCTTAAAAAGCGCGAGCGCCTTTCCGACGCACTCGACAAGCTTCACGACCGCGGTCTGAACATTAGCTCTAAAACGACGCCGAAGCGCAGCTGAAACAGGGTCTTATCCCGCGGACGCTCTGAGCACGTCGATCCGATGTCTTATCTCTTCGGTAAGCGCGACAGCCTGCGGGCGAAGCGTACGCGAACTGTCGATTCCGTATGATTTCTGAACATCCGACCTGAACGAGTACCGAACCCTCTCCGCGCCGACATCCCACGGCGGTTGCCCCTTGGCGAGAATTCTTCGAGACACTCCTATGCCGAGACAGACAAGCGGAACGCCCGTACGCAGAACCAGCTGCGCGACGCCCCTCCTGAACGGATGCATGGCTCCTTGAACGGGAGACCTGGTCCCTTCAGGGAAAATAAGAATATTCCACCCTTCGGCCAGATATGACACCGCCTCTTCAGGCAGATGTTCATCGACCGGCAGCGACGTGTTTCTGACTACCGCCGCCATGAACGGATTGCGCAGAAGCGAAGCTTTTGCGACAAAAAGGGTTCGCGGCACCAGCGCGGTGATAAGTACAACGTCTATCAGCGAAGGATGATTGGCCGCGATCACGCATCCTCTCAGGCTACGCAAAGATTTATCCGCCGTGACGGAGATTATTCCGAACATTTTAAAGAGCGCGACCAGCGGAATCCAGAGCGCGCGGACCACGGGCTGACAACGACGAGGCGAACGCAGAACGATCATAAGCGGCGAGAGCGCAATACCGCCCAGACCGAAAAGTCCGAAAAGAATCAACGCCGCCGCTCCGCGCACGACAGCCTTCACCCTGCGCATGTCACGTCCCTTACAGTAATCCAGCGACCTTCAAGAACGCCGGTAGCGCCCGAAAGAAAATCAACGAACCGGGAAAACGAAACCGGATCGCGCGACGCGTCGCCCGCCGTCACCTCGAGCCTTCTCCCGGGCAGACCGTCATCCAGAAAAAACGACGCTCCGTATCCTCCGCCCGTCTCTTCGGCATAGACGTAAAGCCCCGTATTTTCAGCCGCGAACATTTCAATAAGCCCGCACTCGATGGAGTCGTCTCCGGCCGCGACCGCGGTATACGGAGACTTATTCTTCGTAAACACGCTCCAGAGACCTGGCGCGGCGTTATACACGGAAGTGCTGAACCGATGCGGCGAAACCGAGCCGTCCTCATGAAATTCGTCCACGATCCGGCGCGTCAGCGTATCCTCCCCGTCGCGGGAGGAGAAAACGGAACTTTCGGCCGGAGACTTTTCAACGGCGTTCGCAAGCGCGAAGAAGATCTTCTGCAGCGGAGAAAAACGGCGACGGACCAGCGGCGGAACGAACGATACATCCGGAATCTCTCCTGGCTTAAGCACGCAATGAGAGGCAAGGGTAAAATGACGTTTCATGCTTGACGGAAGATTAATGATGTGTTGACGCCTCCGAACGCGAAGTTGTTCGACATCGCGAATTCCACCTGAGCGGCGGCACCGTCGCCCATTATGAAATTGTTTTCTCCGCAGCGCGGATCGGGATCGGAAAGATTCAGATTCGGCGCGAACCAGCCGTGGCGCATCATTTCAATCGTCATGACGGACTCTATCGCTCCGCACGCTCCGAGCGTATGGCCCGTATAATTCTTTATCGTACTCACAAGCGGACGGGTCTCGCCGAACACCGACGCTATCGCCGTACCTTCAGCAATATCTCCAATTTCGGTTGCCGTTCCGTGCGCGTTGACATAACCCACGTCGACGGGCGAAATACCTGCGTCCTCAAGCGCAAGGCGCAATGCGACCGCCTGAGTGTCCGCATTTGGCTGAGTCACATGGCGACCGTCGGTGTTCGTACCGAATCCGACGACCTCGGCCAAAATCTCGGCCCCGCGGGCGATTGCATGTTCCCGTTCCTCCAGAACAAGCGTCGCCGCACCATCCCCGACGACAAGACCGTCTCTGTCGCGATCGAACGCGCGCGGGGCAGAATGCGGCTCACCGTTACGGCGAGACGTGGCGAACAAAGTATCGAAAACGGCAACCTGCGTGGCGCTGAATTCTTCGGCACCTCCCGCGATCATAACATCCTGTCGGCCACACGCGACGGCCTCGTACGCCGACCCCACGGCCAGCGATCCGGAAGTGCAGGCCGTCCCCGTAGGAATAAGCCGTCCCGTCGTTCCGAAATGAACAGAGAGATTCACGGCGCATGTCTGCGACATCATCTTGATGTACGTGGCGCTCGTCACGTTCTTTATCTCGCGGTTCATCATCACGCTGTAGAAATCGGCATTGGCGTCGACTCCGCCCGAGCACGAACCGTACGCGACGCCCATCCGGCCGCCCTTGACGAGAGGATCGTCTTCAAGCCCAGCCTGCGCAAGAGCCTGCTCGGTCGCCGAAAGTGCCATCATGGAGACGGGGCTCATCGTGCGGATGACCTTGCGGTTGTATGCCGCCGGTCTCTCAAACCGGGATGGCGCCCATAGGCATGTCCGCAGTCCCCTGTATGTAGCAAGGTCTTCGGACGCCTCCACGCAGTTGCGCAGCATTCTCAGCCGCTCGTACGCTGAGCCGACCGAATGCCCCAGCGAACTGACGATCCCCATTCCCGTTACAACGACTCTGCGCATCAGAACATTCCTCCGTTCACCTGTATCACCTGTCTGGTTATATATCCCGCTTCCTCGGAAAGAAGAAAGCGCACCACGGCGGCAACCTCCTCGGGTTTGCCGAAACGCCTCATGGGTATGATCTTCATCGCCTCCTCGGAAAATATCCCTTCGATCATTTCGGTTTCAATCACCCCTGGAGCCACGCAGTTGACGGTTATATTGCGTCTTGCGAGTTCCACGGCAAGAGCTTTCGCCGCTCCGATGATACCGGCCTTCGCAGCCGAATAATTCGTCTGACCGCGGTTGCCGATCACGCCGGAAATCGACGACAGCGCCACTATTCTCCCGCCAGTACGCGCCCTGACCATCGGAAGCGCTAGGGGCTTGAGAACATTATAGAATCCGTCAAGATCCGTTCTGATGACACGGTCCCACTGCTCATCCTCGAGACCGGGGAATGGTGCGTCGGCGGCAATCCCCGCATTGAGCACAACACCGTACGGAGCTCCGTTCGCCTCAACCCACGCGTCGAGTTCCGAACGCGCGGCGTCGCGGTCCGCGATATCAAACTGCAGAATATCGCCGGATCCCCCGAGAGCGCGGATCTCCTCGGCCGCAGACATCGCCGCTTCGCGGTTTTTCACGCAATGCAGTACCGGATCATAACCGGCCCTTGCAAGATCCAGCGCAACTGCGCGGCCTATGCCGCGACTTGAACCTGTAACTATAACACGTTTCATGAATATACCTCCAAACTCTCGAACGTCACATCTCCTTCCGGCTGAAAAGCCGTCATTTGGGCAGAAGCCACAATCTCCCCTGAATCATCCTTAATCGTGCAGTCGAACGAACCGAACGACTCATCCTGATAAACGCAGACTGCGGACACCCTGTATCGCCCGCCTTTTTTGAAATACGGTATCGAGATTTCAAGTTTACGTGAACCGAGCACAAAACCGAGTTTCGGTTCAAGCCCCCGCCCGCGTCGCAGAAATCCGATGCACAGCGCCATCGACTGCGCCATGTACTCTAGAGCGACACACCCCGGAACTCCGTCGCATTCCGGAACAAAAAAAGGCGAATCGCGGGTAACGTCTACCCACGTATCCACCCTGTCGGTGCAGGTCGGAACTTCATACCCCGACAGCAAAATCATCGGATGCGCCTGAGGCAACAGAGATTCTAGGCTCTCGCTTTCGTTCATCGTTCAATTATACTATTTAAACATTCTGGATACAACAGACTCAGACGGAAGACAATATCACGGTCGCGTCGCTGCCGCCGAACGCGAATGAATTCGTCATAGCCACCCGAACAGGCGATTCGTCGCCGAGGAACGGCACTCTGAACGGCGCGATTTCACGATCGACGGAAGGCGAACAATGCGGAGGCATTCCGCGGCCTCGCCTAAGCGCTATCCAGCAGACGGCCGTTTCAATCGCGCCGGCCGCCCCTAGACAGTGTCCCGTAAGCGGCTTGGTCGACGATGCGGCGATCCTGTCTCCGAAAACCCTTCTGACTGCCGCGCATTCCATGGAATCGTTGTACGTCGTACCGGTTCCGTGAAGATTCACATAGTCCACATCCTCCGGCGCAAGTCCAGCATCGGCCAAAGCGTTGCGCATCGACAACTCGGCGCCGACTCCGTCGGGATCCGGAGCCGTAAGGTGATAGGCGTCAGAACTTTCGCCCACTCCCGCAAGAGCAATCCCGCGCTCGTTCTCTCCGGCGCGGCGAAGAATAAAGAGCGCCGCGCCCTCGCCGAGATTGATGCCGTCACGCCGAGCGTCAAGCGGCCTCGTCAATACGGGCGAAATCGCCTCAAGAGCATGAAAGCCCTCGACGACTGTGCGCGTATACGCGTCCGCGCCGCCCGCCACGACAGCATCGCAAAGACCGGCCTCCAAAAGTCTGCGAGCCGAAGCGAACACTTTAGCGCTCGATGAACAGGCGGTGGAAACGGACCACGCGGGACCGCCGATCCCCCATCTTTCCTTCATCCGCAGCGCAGGATACGCCATATTGATCTTGTCGGGATTGTCGGTAAATTCCTCCATAGTCGAATTGCTCGTTCCGATGACCGCCCCGATACGTGAAGACGGCACCTTCAGACGAAGCTCTTCAAGCGGAGCTTCAAGCTGCGACATTGCGGCGTCGACGAGAGCGGCTATTCTTGTCGGGGCAGCATTGAATTCGTTATCGCCCAGCGGAGCGAACCCGAACAGCGTCCGCTCCCCTCCGGCAAGGTTATCCAGACACCTCATACCCGAAGTGTCGCCGGCAAAAAGCCGCGATTCGTTTTCCGCGACACTGACGCCGAGCGCGGAAACCACACCAAGATGCGTCAACAAAAAGCGCTCTCGCATTAACGCCCCCTTTCCCATTTAAACCATTGATGCGGATATGCGCTGACGACCCCGTAAAGAACATCAGCGTACACCTTGATCATAACATCGAGATTTTCCGTCGGAAGCCTTCGGATGACTGCACGATACCGACGGCCGCCCTCGGAAACGCAGGCCGCAAAATATACCGGATGCCCAAGCGCGCGCGCGAAACGGAAAGCTCCTTCCGAAAGTTCTATCTCCCCTGATCCGAACCTCACCTTCCTCTTCCGGCCCGCGCCTCGATCCCCCGCCATCACGAGACAGTCTCCCGCGTCGATCAGATCCCCGGCAGTAAATACGGTTTCCGGACCGAAGGAGGAGATGGGATGAATCGTTACCTTTTCGCGTTTTGCATGGCGAAGGTAAAACCGATTGAAAACCGACGTGCGCTCGAACTCCATCCATGCGTGAAACGCGACATCGCACGTTCCCAATGCGGAAAGAACCTCTACCGTTCCGCAATGGGACGACAAAACAAACACTCCGCGTTTTGCGGCGACATCGTCGATAAACCGCCGCGCGTCGCTCGACCCGTCGGTCTCGACGACGGGCATATTCGAACCGTTCGCCATCACGACAAGCTTATCGGCCAGAGAATGCGTAAACGCGATGACTTTTCGCGGCGACGGGGACGCGCGGCGGACATCCCTCGAGAAAAGCCACATAAAAAAACCGAAGCACCCGGCAAAAGCGTGCAAAACCATGAGCCCGAATATGCGGTAAACCGCAAAAAGAACCTCAAGCCCGATCGGGGACGCGCCATGCTCCGTCGCAGGTTCAGGATCGGGTACGGTCGCAAGCGCACAGAAAAATGCGACGGGAAGCCCTACCGCAAGAACAGAGCCAAACGCGTTCACGGCGGGAAATGAAACAAACGACAGGGCTCCGAATCCGACAACGCTCGTCAGCAGCGAACAGATCGCGGGCTTGAGCGCGGCTCTCCCTCCGTTGTGCAGGAAAACCGTATAATCGACCCCCGTGCCGAGAAGAATAAACGAGGCCAGCAGATGAAAAAGGGTCACGTTTTCTTCGGCAAAACCCAAAACTCCGAGAACCGCGAGAAGCGCCGCGAGCGAAGGAAAAATAACGCGTATCGCGCGACAACGGCATAAAACCAGAAGCGCCAAGAACATAACCGCCATTGAAATGACAAGTCGGACTCCAGTCTCATCTGCCAGCTCCGAAAGCATTCCGGCCAGGATACTCTTCAGATGATAAAATCTGACGCCCTCGGGAAGCTCCGCCTCAGGAGCGGGAGCTGAGGGAATCAGAAGATTGTCGCCGCTTATAAACGCCGACGCGAACGCCGGGACATCATTCCATTGCCACGGCCGCGGCGACGGATGAGTCACGAGCGATCCGACGCCGAGATTCTCACGCTGACGATCACCGTGTTCCGCATAGAGTCTGACGATGTTTTCATAATTTTTCATGCGCCTTTCAAACGCGGGAAGAAAACCCGAAAGACGGGGCACCGCGTCCGAAAGCCCAAGCGAAGATTCCCGCTCAAGAAGATTTTCCAGACTCCCGTCGCCTGATATGACCAAAAAACCGCACGATTCGTCGTTCAGTCCGCTCAACTCGGCAAGAATCTTTTCCGACTCCGCAAGTTCCGCGGAAGGACGGTAAATCGCGGCAGGATCGGTCGCGAACCTCGCGCGGCAGGCTCCGAAAACGGAAATCAAAATCAACGCCGCCAGAGCCGGGACCGCCAAGGGGATTCTGACGGGACGCGAATCGGACATATGGTCGCATCGCGACGGACGAGGGTAGCAGACAAGCACATAAGCCAACGCGGCAGCAAGACCGGTTCCGAGAAAAACCGCAGACTGGCGAAGAACCGGAAGAGAAGAAAGCAACAAAGGCAACAGGCTTATCTCGGTAGTGACAAAGGAAATAATAAGGTTACGCCTCGTTTTAGCGCATTCGGCGCCGTCCTGAAGAAGCCAGTGAAAGGAATAATCAACAACAAGCCCCAGAACCGTCGTCCCGAAAACAAACGTCATGACGTGGACAGTTGAAAACAGGATCAATGACGCCGCGGCGCCTGCAAGAGCCGCGACTCCCAGCAATCCAGCCAAAAGAGGAAGCCATTTAAACGAACGAAAAACCACAGTCGAAAGCAGCACGATAAACAATGTGGATATCAGGGTAAGCCAATTAATTTCAGTTTTGCACCTGCCGGCCGTAAACGCCGTATGAAGAGGGACTCCGCATACGTTTATCGAGACGGACGGCTTGCGCGCCTCTGCGAAAATCTCATCGAGACGCTCTTTAAACGCAATCAACGCGTCAGGATCGTCGGCCATCTCCCGCTTTAATTCAACGATTATAAGGATATAGAAAACCCCATCACGCGACGCCGTCAACACCCCATCCAACTGAGTCCACCCGGAATATGAAACCGGGAGCGACTTTACAAACCCGTCCGTGAGGCAGAAGGGATCCTCCTCCGGAGACAATAAGGGAGGCACGGGAGAAGCATAATATCTGCGAAGGGCGGCGCGGGCTATCTTTCGTCTCCCTTCAGCCGTTTCAAGCAGACGCTCATCATGCGGCGACACAAGGCCGGCACGATGTTCGCGGCAGAGTTCAAGCAGCGTTGAAAACGCCGACCCGTCAAAACGATACCGAATTGAAGCACATTCGTTGACAGGAAGACGCCGAACAAGATCATCCGCGGCGGCCCTTGCCGCCGCCGCGTCGACGGACGAAACCATGATCGGCACAAGGCATGACGAGTGCTCGCGAACAGCCTCTGGGACCGTTTCCGCAGACGTGCCGACGATGTCGTATAATGATGTTTTAAAGCGGACGGACCTGCAAAAAAAAACCGATGCGCAGACGACAGCCAACGCGACGGGAACGGCAAACGCCGCAAATATACGTCTAACGGACACGAGGCAACTCCTTGAACTGGATTACCGAAATACCGCCATCCTTCGTCTTGAACACGGCCGATTCCAGTTTCGCGTTCCCTTCAAGCGTCGCAGAAGAGAAAAGACGACGCATGGCGCGGTTTTCCGGCTTCATCTCAAGACTCCAGACGCCGTCGGGCCGAATATCGACATTCATCTCGAAAAGACCGTCAAACGCGTCGGCGTTACCCCGGGCAAAGGAATCCGTACGTTTGCGGATTTCACGATAATAAGGAAGATCGTCAAGATTTTTAACGCGCTCGCCGTCCTCATCGAGAAACACCATAGCGTTAGTGGTCATGGAGACAGAGGAAACAAAGGGATGCAAAACCTTCCATTCAATGCGATTACCGATAACGCATTCTACGGTCCCCGTGGTAGAGAGAGTCCGTACGGAACCTGCAAAACGGCGTTCCATCGTCCATACGGCTCTCGAATCAAGCGCCCGACGAAGCGCGCAAACGCACGAATCCGGAATTTCGGCCGCCGCCGCACAACCGCAGGCGAAAACGGCCCCGATGAACCATATACGTTTCATAACGTTTCCGTCCTTTCTACGAGACCCGATGAACAGGGGCCCGAAGAGCCGCTCATAAAAAACGAAAAGGAATCTACGCCTTTTCGGGTTACAGCAAGATGCACTTCCTGAGAAGGAAGAACGATCTTTTGGAATTTCAACCTACGGTATGTCACAGTCTCCGGGAAATCCAAAAACGCCTGGCGCGCGAAATGCCGCACGAAGAAAAGCTGCGCAACGCCGGGCAAAACCGGGAATCCGGGAAAATGCCCCGAAAAGCACTTGGCGTCTGGAGGAAACACAAGCCGCGCGGTCATCTCCTCCGCAGTCACTCGCCACGACAAAACCGCAGGCTCCTGACACCAACCACCCAAAACGTCACGAACGGCCGAAAGTGTGGTTTTACCTTGTTCATTGACGGGCAGCGCACGAACAAAACGCATCCGCCGAGGGAATGCGAAAGAACCGAGCGTCGCGGTCAGATCGCGTCTCAAGCGAGATGACATTTCCGCATATGTCCCTTTTGAAAGCGCTTTAACCCCCTCGTCCGAAAGCACAATAAGCGCTCCTAGACGCGACACGGCGTCTGCCGTGGTCTCGACGCGGACGCGCGAAACGAACGGATGGGTCAGAATCGCGGCCTCTACCTCGGACAGGGAAACATAACGCTCCAATATTTTTACCCGGCGGTCCGCGCGGCCGATCAAACGGAA
The DNA here is from genome assembly GCA_017648225.1 of Kiritimatiellia bacterium. Classification (GTDB taxonomy): domain Bacteria; phylum Verrucomicrobiota; class Kiritimatiellia; order RFP12; family UBA1067; genus UBA1067. Next base: position 16,755 of record JAGCJE010000100.1, read on the forward strand.
CTCGCGGGCAGATTCAATCGTGACGACATCCCCCATTATATGCGGACGCTCCATCGCGAAAGGAGAATCAACAATCAGACGATTGTCCTCTGAAACCGATATCGCGACCTTATCGACGACATTCCAAAGTTCGCCGTCCGTCTGACGCCGGTAGGCGACCGTCCCGGTTTCTGTGCTTCCAAAAATTTCAACAGGACAGCAACCGAGCCTGGCGGCAACCTCCAAAGCTGTTTCGGTACGCAACAAACTGCCCGAAGTTACAATTGCCCCAAAGAAACCCTTCAATTTATCAAAATCAGGATGTTCGAGGGCCTTTTCAAGAAATGAGGGTGTAGTTACAAAAACGATTTTCCCGAATCGCTGGCAAGCGTCGACGAGTTCCTCCACCGAAACGACAACCGCCGGATCTACATCGCATCCCGCTATAGCGGGACAACGCACCCGCCAGAGCGCGCCGTACATATGTTCTGGACGGACGGAAGAGACAACAACCAGCCTCTCATTCCAAATCTCCGGAAACGACGCGACGATCGACGCCGCGTCAAGACTCAAGGATTCCTCCGTGCGGACAATTCTCTTCGCTCCGCCTGTCGATCCCGAAGTATTAAAAACGACATCAGCCACGACGGATTCTCCTGCGGACAAGCAGCTCGCCAACAAAAAGCGCCCCCATCAGGACATATGCGACAAAACCATTATATACCGCCCATATTTCATATGACGCGAAGACAGTAGCAAGCGTCGTCAGGAAATGCGCCGCCAGGAAAGCGACCCATACCAACGTGACTTTACGGCAATACGCTTTCGCCCGATCGTCAATTGTTTCTCCCATACGTCGAGCGAAAACCTCAACGGCCGGAGTTCTGAAAAGAGAAACGAGAAAATAAGAAAACGCAAACGCAACGACAGCGACGGGATACAGACGAAAGCAGATATTGCCTTTAAGATAATATATCGCCCAAACGGCGGCCGGCACTAAAAAGATACGCAAAACTGCCATCGGACGAGACTTGCCCATACGGTCACTTCGACTGTTCCGCCAAAAGGCGCCCGATAGCCTCAGCTACGTCACCGAGAGTACGAATCGATTTGAAATCTTCAGCTTCGACCTTGATGCCCGTCTGCTGCTGCAGACGCACAACAAGATCCACCGCATCAATGCTGTCCAGATCTAAATCCTCATAAAGCCGCGCGTCCGCCGAGACCTTCGAAGCATCGCACTCAAATTCATCTACCAATACTTCGGAAATTTCCTTAACAATCTCTTCTTTTGTTTTCATATCTCAACTTTCAATGGTTATATCGGCGTTCGCGGCGACAAAAGCGGCTAATGTCGAAATCGACCGGAAGTGTTCGCGGTTTTCCTCGGAATTGGCCTTGAACTTGACTTGATATTTTTTTCGGATGGAGGCGCCTATTTCCAAGGCGTCAATACTGTCAAGCCCCGCACCGTCGCCGAAAAGAGGCCTGTCGGCAGGGAGATCGGACGCAGTCAGTCCATCAACCTCAACTGACGAAAGTATTATCTGACGAATTTCTTCTTCTAGTTCTTGAATTTTCATTTTTACATTATATCATTTTTTAGGTAATCTGTGGCAATGAGACTTCAGATCCGAACTTATCCTCACAGGACCTAAAAGCCCTGACGGCGCAAGTTTCGATTTCTCTGTGAAATAATTCCAATCGGTAAAGCACCTGCGACCCTTTGACGGGCGGCTCTTAACGCTTCCGTCGAACCATTTAGGGAAACTCTTCAAATACGTTCCGCCCACAATCGGGGCCTCGACAAAATCGCAATCGCTTATCTCCTGTTCGTCGCCGATAAGCCTGTTGGCCCATACGTTCGTAATCTCGATTCTTAACTCGTTCTCACCTTCCGCCAGCGTCCCCGAAGGCAGCCAGACCTCATACGGCGCGCACCATAATGTCGCAAGCTCTTTACCGTTCAAGATGACTTTTGCAATCTGGTTGTTACAGTCTCCGAGGCTTAAGATTTTTTCTCCTCCGACTTCTGTCATATTGAATTTTATCGAATAGACGGC
>JAGCJE010000011.1 GCA_017648225.1 Kiritimatiellia bacterium
ATGGAAGAAAAGATATCGGGCGCCATTGTGCGCAGTTATTTCAAGAAACTTGAAAATCATCTCGCTGTTGATGTCGCGATAGTAGGAGCAGGACCTTCGGGCCTCGTTGCCGCGCGCGATTTGGCGCTCGCCGGGCTTAAGGTCGCTGTTTTTGAGTCGAAGCTCGCGCCTGGAGGCGGAACTTGGGGTGGCGGCATGCTGATGAATGAGGTTGTTGTTCAAAATGACGGCGCGGCGATTTTGCATGAATTCGGTATTACTACTCAGCCGATTGACGCGGAATATCATACGGTCGATTCCGTTGAGATGGCCTCGGGCCTCGTTTTTGGTGCGCGCAAGGCGGGTGCGGTCATATTCAATGCCGTTAAGGTCGAGGACATTGTAATTCATGCGGGTACGGTCTGCGGCGTCGTAATCAACTCCAATCCCGTAGCGTATATGGGTCTTCACGTTGATCCAATCGTTATTATGGCGCGCGCGGTTCTTGACGGCACGGGACACCCGAGCGAAATTATTTCGAAGGCGGTTAATAAGGCTGGCGTAAAAATCGATTCTCCGACGGGCGGGATTCTCGGCGAAAAGCCGATGTGGATGGAGGACGGCGAGCGTACGACAGTCGAGAACACGAAGCGCCTTTACCCGGGGCTTTACGCGAGCGGCATGGCGGCGAATAATGTTCAGGGTGGCTTCAGAATGGGTCCGATTTTTGGCGGAATGTTCAAGAGCGGGCGGAAAGTTGCAAAAATCATATTGGATGATTTGAAAACCGAGAGATAAAACCTAAAAGACGTGCGGATATTGACTGCACGGCTTTAAAATGAGAATCTTTTGCGGAAAATTCTTATGAAAGATTTCGGATTTTATCTTGTTATGACCGATCCTGTCGTCGGTTATGCGAAATGCGCTGAGGCGGCGGTCAAGGCAGGCGTTAAGATTATTCAGATTCGCATGAAGCACGTCTCGCGCGAGGAGATATTGCACGAGGCGCGCGAAGTGCGGCGCGTCACTCAAGGCTCGGATACGCTCTTTATCGTGAATGATGATCCTACTATCGCGGCGGAAGTCGGTGCAGACGGGGTGCATGTGGGCCAGGATGATTTAAGCCCTAAGGATGTGCGCTTGCGTTTTCCGGAGCTAAAAATCGTGGGCCTTTCGACGCATAATCTTAATCAGGTTATCGCGGCGAATGATGAGCCGGTCGATTATATCGGGGTCGGTCCAGTCTACGCGACGCCGACGAAGGATATTCCCGACCCGACGCTCGGGCTGGAGACGATGGGCGCGATGATCGCCGCTTCTCGCCGTCCGGCCGTGGCTATTGGAGGAATAGATATAAATCGTATTCCGTCCGTCCTGGAGGCGGGAGCTAAAAACTTCGCAGTAGTTCGCGCCGTCTGTCAAAGTTCCGATCCGTATACCGAAATTTGCCGCATTATCGGCATAAGTTAGCGGGCGTGTCTTGAAAGGAAGCGCCAAATTTGATATACTTTTATCAATTCTCGTAGTAAACGGGAAAAATAAATAAGGAGAAAACCAAAATGGTCAGCTACAAGGAGCTTGGTCTCGTTAATACCAAAGAAATGTTCGCCAAGGCGGTAAAGGGCGGTTATGCCATCCCCGCTTTCAACTTCAACACCATGGAGCAGATGCAGGCCATCGTTCAGGCTGCGGTCGAGACGAAGTCGCCCGTTATCATGCAGGTCTCCAAGGGCGCGCGCAAGTACGCCAACCCCACGATTCTCCGTTATATGGCTCAGGGCGCCGTTGAGTACGCCAAGGAGCTCGGTTGCGCCAATCCCCAGATCGTTCTCCACCTCGACCACGGCGACAGCTTCGAAACCTGCAAGAGCTGCATCGACAGCGGTTTCTCGTCCGTCATGATCGACGGCTCCCACTTCTCTTTCGAAGAGAACATCAAGCTCACCAAGGAAGTCGTCGATTACGCTCACCAGCACGACGTTACCGTTGAGGCCGAGCTCGGCGTTCTCGCTGGTGTCGAAGACGAGGTTTCCGCCGCCGAGTCCCACTACACGAAGCCCGAAGAGGTTATCGAGTTCGCTACCAAGACTGGCTGCGATTCTCTCGCCATTTCCATCGGCACGAGCCACGGCGCTTATAAGTTCACGCGTGAGCAGTGCACGGTCGATCCCGAGACGGGCAAGCTCGTTCCTCCGCCTTTGGCTTTCGATATCCTCGAGGCCATTGAGCAGAAGCTCCCCGGCTTCCCGATCGTTCTTCACGGTTCTTCCTCCGTTCCCCAGGACGAGGTCGACACGATCAACAAGTTCGGTGGTAAGCTTCCCGACGCCGTCGGCATTCCCGAGTCTCAGCTACGCAAGGCCGCCAAGAGCGCTGTCTGCAAGATCAACATCGACTCCGACTCTCGTCTCGCGATGACTGCCGCCATCCGCAAGCACTTCGCCGAGAAGCCTGGCGACTTCGATCCGCGTCAGTACCTCACCCCTGCGCGTGAGAACATGAAGAAGATGTACATCCACAAAATTATTGAGGTTTTGGGCTCGAACGACAAGCTCTAATACCTTAACGACTGGCGGGGCGCGGCGGTTTTCGACGCGCCCTTGCTTGTTTTATTTCAATCAGTAAAATTACATTCAACCGCATTTTAGAATTACGAGGTTTATTTCCCATGGCTAAAGAGACGAAGTCCGCGTACGCCCAGGCCGGTGTCAATATTGATGTTAAGATGAATGCTGTCGGATCCATCAAGCAGATGGTCGCTTCCACCAAGACCGCCAACGTTATCGGCGGGATCGGCGCATTCGGCGGCCTTCACAAGGTTCCGACCGGCAAGGGTATGATCCTCGTTTCGTCGGCTGACGGCGTCGGCACTAAGCTTAAGGTTGCCGCGATGATGAACAAGCACGACACCGTCGGTCAGGATATCGTCAACCACTGCGTCAACGATATTCTCGTTCAGGGCGCGAAGCCTCTCTTTTTCATGGACTACATCGGCACCGCCAAGGTCGATCCCGTTCAATTCAAGAACGTCGTTTCCGGCCTTTGCAAGGCATGCAAAGAGAACAAGATGGCTCTTCTCGGCGGCGAGACAGCGGAAATGCCCGGTCTTTATCCCGCCGGAGAATACGATCTCGTCGGCACCATCGTCGGTTGCGTCAAGAAGAGCGAACTTATCACAGGTAAGTCCATCCGCGCCGGAGACGTTATCATCGGTTTCCCGTCTGGCGGCCTTCAGACAAACGGCTTCTCGCTCGCCCGTCGCGTTATTTTCGATCTCTGCCAGTATTCCTGGAAGGATAAGCTCCCCGGTACGAACCAGACGTTCGGCGAGGCGCTTCTCGCCGTTCATAAGAGCTTCTTGAAGCCTGTCGCAAAGCTTCTTGAGCGCAAGATTAAGATTACGGGTATGGCCCACATTACGGGCGGAGGCTTCCCGGATAACATTCCGCGCGTTCTCCCCAAGGCCGTCAACGCCGAAATTGACCGTTCAGCCTGGGAAGTTCCGACGATCTTCAAGTTCATCCAGAATCAGGGCAAGGTCGACCGCGACGAAATGTACCGCGTCTTCAATATGGGTATCGGTTATGTCGTAATTCTTCCCAAGAGCCAGCTTACCAAGGCTACGAACATTCTCAAGGCCCAGCATCAGCCCTACAGCATCATCGGCGTTATCCGCAAGGGAACCGGCGTCGTAACTTATAAAAACTAATTTTTGCAAATACTCAAATAAAGGGGAAAGATATGAAAAAAATGGCAAAATATTGTGCGATGGGAGTAATCGTTGCGTCCATGACAATGTTCATTGGATGCAGCAAGACGAGTAAGTACGAAAGCCTTTGTGAAGAAATGGCTGATCTCGCAATAGATACTATGGAATTGACCATGGAGAAGCAGATCGAGCTTGAAGTTAAAGAATTTAAGGGCTTGAGCAAGGACGAGCAGGATGCGAAGTTGAAGGAAGTTGAAGAAGAGGTAAAAGAAGCTAAAAAGAAATTTAAAGAATTAAAAAAGAAAATTAAAGAAGTCAAGAGTGAGGAAGATATGAGAAAACTTCGCTGGGGCTTATAATGATGTAAAAGCGAAGAACCAAAAGAGGGCTCGCGTTAAACGCGAGCCTTCCTTTTTTATATTTATATAAATCACATTGCCTGAATCAGTTGAAAAATGGTATTATATCAACTCAAGGAGAGTAAATAATGATAAGAGTTGATCGATTTGTTTTATTGCGCCGCTTATGCGTTGCCGCGACGATAGCTTTTACCATGTCAGGCGTATTTGCAGATGAGTTTACGCCTGGTGCGGATGACGTTGCATGCACCGTTGTAGGCGGCGAGACGAAGTATTACACTTCGCTTGATACTCTTTTTGCCGAGATAACGAATGACACTAAAGTTGTAGTGTTTAAGGCTTGTACTCTTTCATCAGTTGTATCGGTCACCAATACTGTCAACTTCTATTCTGAAACATTGCCAGGGTGTGAAATTCAACTGTTCAAGGCTGCTAAGTTGGAAATTCATAAAGAGGCTTCGCTCAATGTTTCATCGCTCCGATTTCGGCGTGAGAAAGCCGCTCCTGCCCCGTTTGTGATTTCAGGAGGTGTTTTGGAGTTAGGCGAAGGAGCTGAAATTTCAGAGTTGCTGATGAGCGATAGCGGTAACGCCGTTCGTGTCGAGTCTGGAACCTTTAGGATGTTGAACGGCTCGGTAATTGCGGCATGTGAGGCTTCGACCAAGTGCAATGGACTTGGAGGAGCCGTTTATCTGGCCGGATCGGAGAGTGATTTCGAATTTTTCGGCGGAACGATATCTGGATGCTCCTCGCGTAATTCTGGAGGCGCAGTGTATGCGGCTAAAGGCGCAAAGGTTGCCATTAAAGCCTCGGCTAAAGCGTTCGGCAACACGGCGGAATCCAATGCCAGATCCGGAGATTTGTTTTTTGCCGAAAGCGCTGGCATGCCGCTTCTTTCTGTAGTTGGCGAGTTGACAGGTGAAATCGGTGTTTTCTACTCAGGACGGACTGGTGTGTCTGATTCGTTTGCCGTCGTCGACGAGTCGGTCGACGCGGCGGCTGTCTGCACAAAAGTCAAGAATACTGCTGATAATTCGCTTTATGCCGCTCCTTCGGACGATGGGAAGACCCTTCTCTGGACTGAAGCGCCCGTTGTCGACGATACGCCAAAACCGCTTCCCGATTCGAACGGAGCCGAGGCGAAGGTCGTAAACGGCTCGTCTGTAAAGTATTACGCTAAGGTTGCCGATGCGCTTGAAGTCGCTGCCGACGGTGAGCGCGTTGAGCTTCTTAAAGATGCAGCGCTTGACGATTCCGTAGAGATTCCTTCAAAGATCGTTTTCGACGGATGCGGTTGTACGCTTTCGCGCAGCGGTAAATTCCTTATCAATGTCGGCGATTCTGCGCTTTCGCTTACCAATATAGTTTTGGACGGTGCGGGTCATTCTGGGCGTTTTCTGAACGTAAGAACCGGTTCGCTTGTTTTCGAAAGCGACACGACGCTCAAGAACGTTAATGGAAGCGCCTCCGATTTTGTCGCACCGATTGTCGTGTGGGGTGGAACATTTTCAATGAACGGCGGGCGGATTGAAAAGTGCGTCAACGGATATGTTCCCGAGCCCGGCGGCCCTCTTACTGCTGGCGCGGTCGTGGTCAGCGATGGAGAGGCGTATTTCAACGGCGGCGTGATAACGGAATGTGTAGGATCTCGCGCGGGCGGTGTGTGCATTTACAACGGGTCGACGGCCTATGTTAAAGGCGGCTTTACGGTTTTGACTAACGCGACGCCGGCGGGTGCCGTCTGCAATCTCGTAATTCAGGATCTCAGCAAGATGATCGTCGTTGATGATGTCGTCGGCAAGATCGGCTGCTACGATGGTTATTTGGCGGATACGAATATCGCTTCTCACGTCGACGCGTCGTTCGCTTCATCGGCAACGCCGAGCAATCTCGTTGCGAGCGCGCTCCGTTTCCGTCATGATGTTCTTGATGTAAAGGCGGTTCCGGTGACAGACGGGGACGAAACGCTTTTCGTCTGGCGGACGGCTCTTGGAGATGACGGAAAGTTTACAACGACGATTGACGGCGTTGAGAAAGTTTACAATGGAATCGTATTTCCGCTTGTAGATCCCGATTTCGTGCCGTGCCCTCCGTTCCGATTTACGGCCATCAAAGAGGCCGGGGATAAAACCAAGTGGATTATGACCATCAAACCCGCCGAGGAGTATTGCAAATATACCTTCTACGCATCTGACGACCTAAAGAATTGGGAGAGCGTTTATGAGACTGGTGCTCTCGCTCCCGGGACCGTCACGGCGAATGACGAGTATGTATTTGAAAGTCCAGCCGTCGGGGATAAGCGCTTTTGGCGCGCCGAGGGCAAGGACGGATTGAAATGATTTTAAAATCGAAGGAGTTATATGGCTAAAGAAACCAAGAAGGCAGCTACAACGGGTAATACCGCGCTTGACGCGGTTATGAGTCAGATTCGCAAGGAATTCGGCGAGATGTCGATCATGCGTCTCGGCGATCAGGAAGTTAAAGAGATTGCGGTTATCCCCACGGGCGCGTTGAGTCTCGATATGGCGCTTGGCGTCGGCGGACTTCCGCGCGGAAGAATTGTCGAATGCTACGGCCAGGAATCGTCCGGCAAGACGACGCTCGCTCTGCACGTCGTCGCAAACGCCCAGAAGGCTGGTGGCGTCGCGGCGTTCATTGACGCGGAGCACGCGCTCGATCCGTCGTACGCGAAGAAGATCGGCGTCGATCTTGATAATCTTATTGTCTCTCAGCCCAACTCCGGCGAAGAGGCCCTCACGATCTGCGAGCAGCTCTGCAAGTCGGGCGCCTTGGACGTAATCGTCGTCGACTCCGTAGCGGCGCTCACGCCCCAGGCCGAAATCGACGGCAATATGGGCGACAGCCACATGGGTCTCCAGGCGCGTCTCATGTCGCAGGCGATGCGTAAGCTGACGAGCGTTCTCGCGACGACGAAGACGCTCTGCATTTTCACCAACCAGGTGCGCGAGAAAATCGGCGTCATGTTCGGCAACCCCGAGACGACGCCCGGCGGCAAGGCGCTTAAGTTCTACGCTTCATGTCGTCTTCAGGTTCAGCGAATCGGCGCAATCAAGAATACGGCCGGACAGGTTGTCGGCAACCGTACGCGCGTCAAGGTCGTGAAGAACAAAGTCGCGCCGCCTTTCACCGAAGCGGAATTCGATATTCTCTATACCTGCGGAATCTCGTATGAAGGCAGCGTTCTCGACGCGGCGCTCGCACGCGGCATCTGTGAGAAGCGCGGCAGCTGGATTTCGTTCGGCGACGAGCAGCTCGCCCAGGGGTCCCTCGCGACGATTGAATATCTTAAGGCCAATCCCGAAACGACTGCGAGGATCGTCGAGCTCGTTAAGACTACTCCTGTAAACGCGGCGGTCGCCAAGAAGAAATAACGTGCTTAAAAAAGCGTTGATGACAATCCTCGCTCTGGTGTCGCTCTGCGGATGCGGCCGCCGGGGCGGGGATGTTTATTCTTTAGAATTTATTTCGATGGGTACGACCGCGTCGGTGAAAGCGAGCGGCGAGAATACGCAACGGGCTTGTGAAGCTGTAAAAGAAGTGTTCGCGGAGGTCGAAAGACTTTTGAATGCGCATGACGCCGACTCTGAACTCAGTCGACTTGCGAAACTTTCCGACGAGGAAATTCTTCTTAAGTGTTCGCCTCTTGTAAGGCCGTGCTATGAAGCGGCATTTAAACTGGAGCGGGAGACCGGCGGCGCGTTCAGCCCCCGCTGGCGCGGAGTAGGGACGCTCGATCTGGGGGCGATAGCGAAGGGTTATGCAGTAGATCTCGCGGTCGAGAAACTTCGTGAAAAGTTTCCGAATGGCCCAGAGATGCTTGTCGATCTCGGCGGTAATTTAAGGTCGGTTTCGGGAGAATGGACGATAGGACTTCACGGAGGCGGCGAGACGTTCGTTTTAAAGCCGGGCGAGGCTGTAGCGACGAGCGGCGAATATTTTCGCGGCAAACACATAAAGAACGCGCGTACGGGTGGCGATATTGAAAAAACCGTCTATTCGGTAAGCGTCATCTGTCCCGAAAGTGCCATGATGGCCGACGCGCTTTCGACCGTGATGTTTATTCTGGGGCGCGAGAAGGGCGAAGCATTTTTAAAAGCGCATTACCCCTCCGCCAAGGTCGTGTGGATCGGATCTAAGCATTAAAATCAGATTTCTGGCGCTCTTTTAATTCCTCCGTTAAAGTGATATAATTGCCTCTCAGTTTTATAAACGTTCTTAAAGGGAGATTTCATGCATACAAAAGGAACTGTTAAGTTAGCGGCGCTCGTTTTCGCGATGTTCGCGGCCGGATACCTCAATGCTGCGCCAAAACTTGATTTTCTGTTCAAGGACGCGATGGTTTTTTCGGCGTCGCATGATACGGCGCTTACGGGAACTGCAGAATCAGGCGATGAAGTAGTCGTGAAAGTCCGTGATTTGGAACTTAAAGCGAAGGCTGACAAGGACGGCCGCTTTAAAGTCATGATTCCGGCACTTGGAGTTGTCCGTGAGCCGTTTGCGATTACAGTATCGGATTCAACGGGAGAAGTTTCAGTTAAAGACTGTCTGGCTGGGCTTTTGATTCTCGCCGGAGGTCAGAGCAACATGGAGGTTCCCGTAAAGGAGGCTCTCAATCCCGTTGAGGAGGCGGCCGCCGCGAATTATCCATTGATCCGCGAGTTCAAGGTTGTGCATGATTTCAACTTTACTCCCCAGACGACATTGAAGGGCGAGTGGACAAAGGTAGTTCCGGCGACAGCGAGTAAAATTGGAGCTGTCGGGTATTATACAGCCCGAATCCTTCATAATGAACTTGGCGGAATTCCTGTAGGTATAATTAATAACTCCGTTTCGGCGTCTCCAATTCAATCGTGGCTTCCAGAAGAATATTTAAGGAGCGACAAGAGGTTTGCGAAGTATTTTGTGAAGCGTTTCGAAGATTACCGTGCGCTTGGACGCGAAGGGGTTATCCGCAGACGTGCTGAATTGTGCGATACGCTTTTTCAGACAGATTCCGGGAACGAGGGCCTCGCTAAGGGGTGGAATAATGGCGCGAAAGAAGATTGGAAAGATATTGAGATACCCAATCCTCTTGAGCGGGTTTATGGCGAAGCGTCCGACGGATCTTATTGGTTCGCACGCGAAATTGAAATTCCTTCATCATTGGCGGGTAAGCCAATGGAATTTAAAGCTACATCTCTTGATGATCACGATATAACATATTTTAATGGTGTAGAAATTGGTCGCACGGGCGAGGAGACGCCTAATCCGTTTGATACGCCGCGCGCATATAAGATTCCGGCTGATCTCGTTAAGGCGGGTAAGAATGTTATCTCGATTCGTATTTTTGACTCTGCTCACGCAGGCGGAATATTCCCTGAGAAAATTTTCCTTTTGGCGAATGATGGAAGCGAGATTAATTTAAAAGGTCCTTGGAAGGTTACCGCCGAGAAGATTCTGCCCGCGAGAAAGTGGCATCCAGATTATCTGCCGCTCGTTAAAATCAATCGTAACGGGGCTACACTCTACAATGCTATGTTTGCACCTTTGAAGGGTGTTAAGGTAGATGCGATTTTATGGTATCAGGGCGAGTCTAACGCTGGTGATAAACTTTATTCGGAAGTGTTTAAGACTCTTATTTCGACCTGGAGGAATTACCTCGACAGTCCTGCTGCGCCATTTATTTTCGTTCAGCTCGCCTCATATCGCGCTAAGCCTAAAAACGCTATGGATACGGGTAATTGGCCGATGACGCGCTGGGCTCAGGCAGAGGCGCTAGATTTAGATAATGTTAGGATGGTTCCCGCTATTGATATCGGCGATGAGTTCAGAATCCACCCGCTCAACAAGCAGGAGGTCGGCCGTCGCACGGCGCTTTGGTTGTTGCAGGATTTCTTCGCGCCTGAGAGATTTAAAAATTCAATCGCGCTGCCGGTTGCAGTTTCGATGCGAATTACAGAAGACGGAAAGATCGCGATAAAAATTAAAAATGGGCAGGGGCTTAAAACAACCGACGGTAAAGCACCGCGTTGCTTCTCGGTCGCCGGAGAATATGATCGGAAAACACGCAAGACGCCGGCCGCGTGGGCGAATGCAGAAATCAAGGGTGATGAGATTATAGTTTCAATTCCGCCGGAACTCCCCCAGCCTATCAAAGTGTGTTATGCCTGGCATATGAATCCCGATGTCAATGTTGTCAATGATAAGAATATGCCGCTTATTCCGTTTCAGGTGCTTTTTAATGTGAAGAAATGATTTTATGGTATAATGTCAAGGTTTTAGAAAGGTAAAAATATTATGGCAGGTGAATATCAGTTCAGTCTCGTTGATGTAACCAAGCAGGCGGGAACGAAAACTATTTTGAAAGATGTAAATCTTTCGTTTTTCTACGGTGCGCATATCGGCGTCATCGGCGGGAACGGCGCGGGCAAGTCGTCGCTTTTGAAGATTCTCGCCGGTCTCGACACGGATCTGATGGGCACAGTTCAGGTCGCTAAAGGTACTAAAATCGGCTATCTCCCGCAGGAGCCTGAACTCGACGATACGAAGACCGTCGGTGAAGTAGTTGAGGAGGCTGTTGCTCCCATTAAGGCCAAGCTTGACCGATACGAGGAACTTTGCTGCAACCTCGACGATCCTAAGGCCGAAGCGGAGATGGCGCGACTCCAGGATGAAATCGACGCGCACGACTATTGGAATATTGATTCGCTCGTGGAGCGCGCGATGGCGTCGATGCACTGCCCTCCTTCTGATCAGCCGGTTAAGGTTCTTTCGGGCGGTGAGCGTCGCCGCGTTGCGATTTGCAGACTTCTTTTAACTGAGCCTGACGTATTACTCTTAGACGAACCTACTAACCACCTCGACGCCGAGACTGTGCAGTGGCTCGAAGAGTATCTTAAGCCTTTTAAGGGAACTCTCATCGTCGTAACCCACGACCGCTACTTCCTCTCTGAAGTTACAGATTGGATTCTCGAGCTCGACCACGGCATCTGCTATCCGTACAAGGGTAATTACGAAGAGTGGCTTAAACAAAAAGAGGCTATGCTCGCGCGCGAAGCGAAGGCGGAGAAGTCGCGCCAGAAGCTTATCGAGAACGAACTTAAGTGGATTCAGACGAATCCCTCGGGCCGCCGCTCCAAAAGCCAGGCCCGCGTCAAGCGCTACGAGGAACTTCAGAAGCAGGAGGTTTCGACGCGTGAGGACGATCTCGTTATCCGCATTCCGCCAGGTCCGCGTCTCGGCAATCTCGTCGTCCGCGCCGAGCATGTCAAGATGGCGTTCGGCGACAGAGTTCTTTACAGTGATCTCAACTTCGATCTTCCGCGCGGCGGAATTGTCGGCGTCATCGGCGCGAACGGTGCCGGCAAGACTACTCTCTTCAAGCTCATCACTGGACAGTTGCAGCCCGTCGAGGGTACGTTTTCCGTCGGTGATACCGTCAAGCTCAGTTATGTCGACCAGTCGCGCAGTGAGCTTAAGGCCGAGGAGACTGTTTATGAGGCGATCACGGGCGGCGGCGAATTCGTGCGTCTTGCGGGGACTTCGATGATGAACGGCCGCGCCTACTGTAGCCGCTTTAACTTCCGCGGTGCCGAGCAGCAGAAGAAAGTCGGTGTGCTTTCGGGCGGTGAGCGAAACCGCGTGCACTTAGCTAAACTTCTCACTTCGGGCGGCAATCTTCTTCTCCTCGACGAACCTACGAACGACCTCGACGTCGCGACGCTCCGCTCGCTCGAAGAAGGCCTTCAGGAGTTCGGCGGTTGCGTGATGGTCGTCTCGCACGATCGCTGGTTCCTCGACCGTATCGCGACGCATATTCTCGCATTCGAAGGTAACGGTAAAACGACGTGGTTCGAGGGTAGCTACTCCGAATATCACGAAATGATCGCGAAGCGTAAGAAATGAGACGACCTGAAATATTAGCTCCTGCGGGAGACTTTATCGCGCTTCAGGCCGCGATCGACGCTGGCGCCGACGCCGTTTATTTCGGCCTCGGTACGCTAAATATGCGCGCGCGCAGCACGGTGAATTTTAAAGAGGAGGATTTGCCTGAAATCGCTGCGCGATGCCGCGGTAGGGTTAAGGCATATCTGACACTGAATGCGATTATTTTCGAAAGCGAACTCGAGGAGGTGGAGCGTTTAATCGTCTACGCTAAGCCTTATGTCGACGCGTTCATCGTTTCGGACTGGGGCGTCATTTCGCTTTGCAGAAAGCACGGCGTCGAAATTCACGTTTCTACGCAGATGTCGACATCTAACTCGTCGGGTGTCGCGTTTCTTGCGTCTCAGGGCGTTTCCCGCGTCGTTCTCGCGCGTGAATGTACGCTCGCTGAAGTTAAAGAAATCGTCTCTAAGTCATCGATTGAGGTTGAGTGTTTCGTTCACGGTGCGCAATGCGTCGCAGAATCGGGGCGCTGCCTCATGAGCCACGAGATATTCGGTAAGTCCGCTTGCCGGGGAGAATGTCATCAGCCTTGCCGCAGAAAGTTTAAGGTTCAAGCCGTCGACTTTTATGAAAACGATATGGGCGAGCCTCTTCATGAGGGGATGGCGAGTTTTATCATTGAACCTCATACTGTAATTTCCGCCAAAGATCTCTGCTCCATCGGATTTGTAGACAAGCTGATGGACGCGGGGATAGCGTGTTTTAAGATTGAGGGTAGAGCGCGTAACGCGAACTATGTCCGCGCTTGCGTCTTGGCGTATAAAAGAGCGGTTGAAGCCGTTCTCAAGGGCGAATACACTAAAGAGCTTATCGAAGAGCTGACGGTTGAACTTAAGAAGGTATTTCACCGCGAATTTTCGAAAGGCCTTTTTTACGGCCGCCCCGGTAAGGATCAGTTTACCGACAGCGAAGATTCCTTAGCCTCGACTATTAAGCGTCATGTCGGTGTCGTTATCGATTATTTCACCAAGGCGGGAATAGCCCAGGTTAAAATTCAGGATCATCCGATAAGACAAGGAGATGAAATTCAGATACACGGCACCACGACGGGCGTAATCGAAATGGTCGCGGGCGAACTTCACCGCGACGATGAGCGGCCCGAAATCGCCGAGAAGGGCACGTGGATTACGCTTAAAACGCCGCGCTGCCGTGTAGGCGACAAGGTCTTTTTTGTCGAACATCGAGACGTTTAACGATAAGGAGAGGATATAATGGAACTCATCGCAAGCTTTCAGGTGGATCATACTAAAATCGTTCCCGGAATTTACGTTTCTCGCGTAGACGATATCGGCGGCGATAAAGCCACGACGTTCGACATACGCATGAAGCGTCCCAACGCCGAGCCGGCGCTTCATCCCAATTCGATTCATACGATTGAGCATGTTGTCGCGACATATCTGCGCAACGATCCTGTCTGGAAGGATCGCATAGTCTATTTCGGGCCTATGGGCTGCCTTACCGGAAACTATCTCATCGTGAAGGGAACTCCGACTCCGGAGGAGATTTGTCCGCTTGTAATCGCGGCTTTCGAGAGTCTCCGGGACTGGCAGGGAGATGTTCCCGGCGCGAGCGCAGTTAATTGCGGCAATTATCTTCTTCATGATCTTGCGATGGCGAAGTGGGAGGCTGCGCGGTTTGTCGAAATTCTGAAAACGGCCCCCTCGTTCGATTATCCCGTCGCCGAACGTATCGCGACGGATTCCGGCGCCGTCTTCTACGACTCGTGAGGTTTGCGATGAAAGGTTGGTATGAACAGGCGAATATTTCTCTTCGCGGTATCGGCGGCGGTTTTCGCCGGTTGTGCCTACGGTAACGACAGTCCTTTGCCCCCGGCCTGCGCACCGACGCCTGCCGATCATGTAAATCTGTTTATCGGTACTGATTACAACGGGCACGTCTTCCCCGGCGCGTGTCACCCGATGGG
>JAGCJE010000101.1 GCA_017648225.1 Kiritimatiellia bacterium
ATCGCCGTACAGTTTAGCCGAGGCGACTGATGGTATGATTGAAAGAGCGGCAAATACGAGGGCAAATTTTTTCATATTGTATTTCCTTATTTTAGAACATTATACCAAAAATCCATCCCTTGACCAAACTCCGGGAATTCCTCAAATGCAATGGATATTATAGCATCCCGATCTATAACTGGTCACCGTAACATGAGCGTAGAAATTCAAGCGCTGACTGAAAAAAAGATTCGGGCGTAGACGCCCCGCTCGTAATTCCAAGACGATCGACACCGCTGAAATCAATCGCCTTTATTTCATCAATGCTACCGGCCCTAAACGATCTGCATCTTGCGACTTCCGACAGCCTACGGGTATTGGAAGAATTGGCGCTACCCAGAACCAGTAACGCGTCGCCGTCAAACGCTTTTACGACATCCTGACGCTCTTTAGTCGCATTGCAGACTTCCGCGATGCTTTCAATCTCGAAACGATTTGACAGGCGCGCTACAATCTCAGCGACATCATCGGCATTCATCGTTGTCTGACTTACTACTCCGACTTTTCTGAAATCTCCGTCGGGAAACGTCAGGCGGTCAGCATCTTCAAGTGTGGATATGACAATCGCGTCCGGAGCCTCGCCCATAATCCCTTTTACTTCGGCGTGTGAAGGCTTGCCGATAACGACGACCTGTAATCCGTCGGCATGAAAATCCGCTGCAGCCTTGTGCACGCGCGCGACGAACGGACATGTCGCATCCTCGATCTTAAGACCCCTCGCCTGTGCCTCGCGGCGAACCGCGGGGCTTACTCCATGCGCTGAAAAAAGTACGGTCGCGCCTTCTGGAACTTCGCTTAAATCTTCGACGAAAACAAAACCGCGATTCTTAAGTTCGGCAACCACAATCTCATTGTGGACGATTTCGTGAAGACAATAAATACGCTCGCCGCTTATCGCTAAACGACGAGCTTTTTCAAGCGCGGATTTTACTCCGGCGCAGAAGCCGTGAGGATTTAGGATCTCAAGCTTCACCTTTTTTGGCTCGCTCCCAAAGCTCGTCCATTTCCTCGAGCGTCATTTCCTTCAAATCGCGCCTAGCCTCTTTAGCGCCTGCTTCTACGCAACGGAAACGGCGCGAGAATTTAGCGCTCGAAAGTTCAAGCGCACTTTCGGCGTCTACGCCGAGGTGCCTGGCGAGATTGCAGACCGCGAAAAGAAGATCGCCCAATTCCTCCTTAACCCGATCGGAATCGGCGGGCTTTTTGCTCGCGCGGGCGGAGACTTCGGCCTTAAGCTCATCGAGCTCTTCTGAAATCTTTTCCATCGGTCCTGCGGCATCCTTCCAGTCAAAGCCGACGCGGGAAGCTTTCTCCTGAGTGCGCTGAGCCTTCAACAAGGCCGGCAGCGCGGCAGGAACTCCATCGAGCGCGCTGTGACGGGACTCCTTCTTGTGCTCAAGCTGCTTGATGCGCTCCCAGTTCCTGAGAACACTCGCGGAATCCTTCGCGTCAACATTTCCGAAAACGTGAGGATGGCGATGAACAAGTTTATCGGAGACGCCGTTGGCGACATCGTCGAAGGAGAATCGGCCTTCTTCCTCAGCCATAACGCTTTGGAACATGACCTGAAGAAGAACGTCACCCAACTCCTCGATGTGATTGGCCTTGTCTTCCGGCTTATCCATCGCGGAGAGAAGTTCATACGTCTCTTCGAGAACACATGGCTTGAGAGACTCTAAGGTCTGCTCTCTATCCCAAGGACAACCCGTCTGCGGATCACGCAGACGGGTCATTATTTCGTGGAGTCTTTCTATTCCGGTCATCTTAAAAAACTCACTTGGAAGTGCGTTTTTTGCGGGGATTGGGCTGTCCGATTTCCTTAAGCATCTTACGGAAGGATCCCTTGCGAACGTTGAAGGGCTTACCGCCCTTGATGCGCGGGAATTCGCATGCGCGGATGACGGCGGCCGCGTCCTCATCGGGACCGACTACACCGCTCTCGCCGTTGAGCGCGCACTCGACGGCCTTGCGGGCGCACTTCTCGATAAGCTTGAGATCCTTCTTGTTCGGAGCCGCCGCACGGGCGAAGTAGCCGGACTTGAAGACCTGGACCTTCTCGGCGCCGAGAAGCTCACCGAAGCGCTTGCCGACGTACTGACCGACGTTGACCTTATCAAGACGCGGATGACCGAAAGCGTCGCGGGGAACGACCTCGCCGCGCTTCTCCATCTCCTTGATGATGTCGGCGACTCCGGCTCCCTCGGAAACGAAAATGTTGACGCTGTCAAACTCGTCCATGATCTTGTTGAGACGCTCGGCTTCGGCCTTGAAGTCGATGCGGGACTCAGGAACGTAAACGGCGTGGACGTCCTGACGGCCAAGCGTGAGGTTAAACCCAGGGAGGAACTTCGTGCGGTTAAGCATCTTGCGGTAGTACTGAGCCGTCTTGTAGGTAAGCCAACCGCAGTTGCGGCCCATAACCTCGTGAATCGTGAGAGCGCGCGGATTGGCGCTATTCTCCTTAACGACGTTCATGAAGAACTTGGCGCCCTCTTCGGCGGCCGTCCAGGCGCCGAGTTACTGCTTAATGGGGAAAACGTCGTTGTCGATTGTCTTGGGAAGACCGACGACGAT
>JAGCJE010000102.1 GCA_017648225.1 Kiritimatiellia bacterium
AATAGTCTGGGGGACTCGTATAAGGAGAAACTAAAATGCGGAACAAAAACAATAGTGGAGTGATGACTCTGGCATTTGTCGTAATGCTGACCACGATGCAATTCGTAGGTTGCATCGGTATTGAATACGAGCCGATTGAGCAGGAAATTGTGGCAGCCAGGGAGATGGTTTTCAAGGCCATGCGAGATCGAATCAAGACGCTTGACGAGGATAGGGCGTTTTATTTCCGGAAAGAGAGATGGCCGTGGATGTCGCGTCCTTCAGATCTACAGTGTGTGGGACGTGATATAAATTGGATCAGATTTAAGGTGGTGAAGCCTGAAGATGATTCGCCCGATGACAGGCGGTTTGGGAATGAACTCATTGGCTTGCTTCGCAAGTGCAAGATGGATGACGCGGTCTCGTTTGGGTCAATCAGCAACCGGATTGTCAGCACGGTTGGCCTTGCCTGGTTTGGGAAGGACGGATCGTCCTTGGCGGGCATCGCCGCTATCACGGACGATGACGTGTATTTCATCTATACGCAAATGTATCCTGAAGAAAGCCCGCACTGGGGCGACGTAGTAGTTGGAGAGCCGCCTTACTATATGTGGCGAAATCCGTATTTGATTCAGTATGTGGGCCTTTACCCTATGTCATCTGAAGATCGCAGGAAGTTTGATAAAATGCGTAGTAGAGTTTCGCAGAAAATTAGCAAAATTTACCCAGGTGATCAGTTGTATTATTTTCTTTTTGAGAATTTTATCACGGCGTTCCGAATGGATATTCCCCCTGAGAGGTTTAATCGCCTTTGATGTAGTATTATTATCCTGAATCCGTGAAGGTATAAAGCGCCGATGCTAACAACGAATTGTAACCAATATGGCAGAGGGCGAGGGGTCTGTCCTCCTGGTGTGAAAAGTGAAGAAAAATGAGGGGGGAAGTTTGATTTGTTGGCGTTGGTGTAAAGTCCGAATTTGAGGGCGAGGTTACCACCGCTTTTATATAAATGCGGTGGTAGGTTTTGGAGTGCAGTAAGCGAATGGAATGAGAAATATGGTAAAATATGCGGAAAGGTAAAGAAAGAGAGTGGTGAAAAATGGCTAAACTTAAACTTGGAATTTTAGGGTCGGGTTCCGGCTCGAATATGCAGTCGATCGTCGATGCGATCGAGGCGGGTACGCTCGATGCGGAAGTTAAAATCGTTCTTACCGACGTGCCCGGGGCGAAGATTCTCGACCGCGCGGCGAAGCATTCGCTTGAGGCGACGTATCTCGATTGCGCTCCGTGGAAGACTAAGCTTGAAGGTCCTGCCGAGGACCGCTGTATTGAGATCATGAAGGCTGCAGGCGTCGATACCGTCGTTCTCGCCGGCTTTATGCGCATTGTGAAGCCTAAACTTCTCGCGGCATTCCCGAATCGCGTCATCAACATACATCCCGCCATCCTGCCGTCGTTCCCCGGGGTTCACGGCTGGACGCAGGCTCTCGATTACGGCTGCAAGGTCGCGGGCGTTACGGTTCATTTCGTTGACGCGGGTACCGATTCCGGTCCTATCATTGTCCAAAAGACGGTTCCTGTTATGGAAGACGATACTCCCGAGACGCTTCATGCGCGAATTCAGGTTCAGGAGCATATCGCCTATCCTGAGGCTTTGAATATCATTGCTTCGGGTAAGTACCGCATCGAAGGGCGCCGCGTCCGCATCGGCTAAACGGTTATATCGATGTCCGCGCCTGGAAATACGCTGGAAACGGTAAAGGAAGTCGCCCGTCTCGTCAAAGAGGCGGGCGGCCGTGCGCTTCTTGTCGGCGGATGCGTGCGCGATTCGCTTCTGGGAGCGGACACCGGAATAAAGGATTACGATCTCGAGGTTTACGGTCTTGAGAGCGAAAAGCTCGAGAGCGTCCTGAGCGCCCGGTTTAAGCTCGATCTGGTGGGGCGTTCGTTCGGCGTGATCAAGCTTCATCATTACGATATCGATATCGCTCTTCCCAGGCGCGAGACGAAGCTTGGAGCCGGCCACCGCGCCTTCGGAATCGACAGCGATCCGTTCATGCCTATTGAAGATGCCGCGGCGAGGCGCGACTTTACCATAAATGCCATTTACCGCGATCCGCTTACCGACGAGATAGTTGATCCATACGGCGGTCGGCGCGATCTCGAAGAGCGCATTCTGCGCCATGTCTCGCCGCACTTCGCCGAAGATCCTCTGCGCGTTCTGCGCGGTATGCAGTTCGTCGCGCGCTTTTGCCTTAAGCCCGCGATCGAGACGATCGAAATATGCCGTACCATGACGCCTGAGAACTTGCCGCGCGAAAGGCTTTTTGAAGAGTGGTCTAAACTTCTGGTAAAGGGCGTAAAGATATCGGCGGGGCTTGAGTTTCTGCGCGCTGTCGGGTGGGTTGACTATTACCCTGAGCTTACGGCGCTCATCGGCTGTCGCCAGGCGCCTGAGTGGCATCCTGAGGGCGATGTATGGAATCACACGCTCTGCTGTCTCGACGCCTTCGCGCGTGAGCGCGGCGATAATTCCGACGACGAGAATCTTATCGTAGGTCTTGCCGTGCTGTGTCATGATTTCGGCAAGCCCGCGACGACGTATTTCGATCCCGTAAAGGCGCGCCTCAGGTCGCTCGGCCACGACGAGGCGGGCGTGGGGCCTACGATTGCGTTTCTTGAGCGGCTTACCGACGAGACGAGGATTTTAAGGGAGGTGCCGCCTTTAGTGCGAAACCACATGAAGCCGTACGCGATGTGGCGCGGCGGAGCGGGAGAGAACGCGATCCGCAGACTCGCGGCCGAGGTTGTGCGGATCGACAGGCTCGCCCGCGTCGCCGCGGCGGACGACGGGGGGCGGCCGCCGTTTCCGTCAAACCCCGAGCCAATCAACTGGCTTATGGCCGAAGCGGAGCGGCTCAGGATAAAAGATTCGGCTCCAAAGCCGATAGTCCAGGGGCGCCATCTGGTGGAGATGGGCTTAAAACCCGGGGTAAAGTTCGGAGAAATTCTCAAATCCTGTTACGAGGCGCAGCTTGACGGCGTATTCTCGGATCTCGAGGGCGGACTGAAGTTTTGCTCGACTCTTCCTTTTTCGGAATGAGTATTGACACGTTACCTTTTGTATTGTATATTTAATAATATTGCAGAAGCGGGTATGACCGTATCCGCGATTACGGAGCATATGTAAATCATGGGTAAAAAATTATTGATAGTAGAATCGCCTGCAAAGGCGAAAACGATAGGCAAGTATCTTGGCGGCGAATTCGCGGTCAAGAGTTCGGTCGGTCATATACGCGATCTTCCTACCGAGAACGGCGCCATCAAGATTGTCGAGGCCGGAGAGAATAAGTGGTCGTTCGTCCCTACGTACGTCATATCGAAGGGCAAGGAGAAGGTAGTCTCGGAACTGAAGGCCGCCGTTGAGAAAACGGATGAAATTTATCTCGCGAGCGATCCTGACCGCGAAGGAGAGGCGATCGCATGGCATTTGAAGGAGGTTTTATCCCCAGTCGCCGGCGATAAGCCGTTCATGCGCGTGACGTATAACGAAATCACAAAGTCCGCGGTTCTCAAGGCGGTCGCCGAGCCGCGCGATATCGATATGCCGCGCGTCGACGCCCAGCAGGCCCGCCGCATTCTCGACAGGCTGGTCGGTTACAAGGTTTCGCCCCTGTTGTGGAAATATATTGCCTGCGCGAACAACAGGACCCTGAGCGCGGGACGCGTGCAGTCCGTCGCGCTGCGGCTTCTCGTCGAGCGTCAGCGCGAAATCGACGCGTTTGTGCCCGAAAAGTACTTTCTTATGGGAGTTGAGGCGAAGAAGCGCGACCAGGCGGGCGAGACCTTTATCGCGAAGCTCGCGCGCTTCGACGGCGAGAAGCCCAATATCCGCAGCAGTCAGACGGCCGATAACATTCTTCTTGATCTTTCGGGCGCGGAGCTTGAGGTTTCGGACCTGAAAAGCCTACCCAAAAAGCGTCATTCGCCGCCGCCGTTCACGACTTCGACGCTTCAGCAGGCGGCGTCGAGCGTTCTGTCGATGTCTCCCGGCAAGGCGATGAAAATCGCGCAGGCCCTCTATGAAAGCGGGCTTATCACCTATATGCGAACCGACTCGGTCAATATCAGCGATCAGGCCAGAGCGGCGGCGAGGGATTTCATCGTAAGCGAGTTCGGCGGCGAATATTATCCCGAGAAGCCGAATTTCTTCAAATCCAAGGCGGACGCTCAGGGGGCCCACGAGGCTATCCGACCGACCGACGTGACGCGCACTCCCGCCTCGTCGGGGCTCGACGCGTCGGAGCTTAAGCTTTACGATCTCATCTGGCGCAGATTCCTCGCAAGTCAGATGGCGGA
>JAGCJE010000103.1 GCA_017648225.1 Kiritimatiellia bacterium
AAGATCGCCGCGATCTGCTCGTAGCCTTCCTTCTTGGCCTTCGATGCGAAGTAATCGTACTTGTTGCGCGCCTGCGATTCGCCGGCGAACGCGTACCAGAGATTCTTCTCCGTCTTCGATCCTTTAAGTTCCATCTTTAACCTCCTTATCTCTTACTTGAAATAACGGTTGAGAAGGCCCTCGAATCCGGCGCCGTGACGGGCCTCGTCCTTCGCCATCTCGTGTACGGTGTCGTGAATGGCGTCGAAGCCGAGTTCCTTGGCGCGCTTGGCGATTTCGAACTTGGCGGCGCATGCGCCCTGCTCGGCATCGGCGCGGAGCTGAAGATTCTTCTTGGTCGAGTTCGTGACGACCTCGCCCAAAAGTTCCGCAAACTTGGAAGCGTGCTCAGCCTCTTCAAACGCATAGCGCTTGAATGCGTCGGCGATTTCGGGATAACCTTCGCGCTCGGCCTGACGGCTCATGGCGAGGTACATACCGACTTCGCAGCATTCACCCGTAAAATGATCTCTAAGACCCTGCATAACCTCGGCGTCCTCGACCTTACCGTCGCCGATAACATGCTGACACGCCCAGGTCTTCTTACCTTCCTCGGCAATCTCCATTTTAAACTTGGTACCGGAAACGCCGCAAAGCGGGCACTTCTCGGGAGCTTCTTCACCGTTGTGTACATACCCGCAAGCCGGGCAAACCCATTTCTTCATTGTTTTCTCCTTTCTGCCGATTTAACAACTTCGGCACGATTCACAGTATAATACAAGAACACGACTCAGACAAGAGGAAATTTAAAAAATTTCACTCCCCGTTAAACCGTGATCTGGGCGTCGTCCTTCTTAACGTTCTTATCCTCGAGACCGAAGCGCTTAAGATCGATGTCGACGATACCGAGCGGCTTGTTGGTCTTCCAGGCGCCGCGCGTAAAGTCGGGGATCTCGTACGTCTTTCCGCGGCGATCGGCCGACTTCTCGGTAAGCTCGCAGATGCAGCTCGTCGCGGCGAGATCGTAGACGTCCATATCGAGCGGGAGGCCCTGCTGGAGGCAATATATCCAACGCGCATCCATAATGAAGTCCATGCCGCCATGACCGCCCACGCGCTCGGCGAGTTCACCGACCGTCTTCCAAAGAGGATGGCGATACTTCATACGAAGCTCATCGGTCTTCTTTTCGTCAAACCACTTGTGGGCGCCGGAGCCGGGCTTCTCCTCGAATACGGCGCGGAACGGATAATCGCAGACGGCACCCTTCGTTCCCGAAACGAGCTGAATGCGCGAATAGGGACGAGGCGAGAAGACATCGTGCTGAAGAAGAATCGACTTTCCGTTAGCCGTCTTGATGAGAGCCGAATTCATATCGGCCGCCTTCATGGGAGTATTGATTCTCGGATCGCCCTCTCTCAGGACGTTCTTCATGTACCAGCTCATGTTCTTCTTATCCGAATCGATCGAGACGAGATAGTCGAGACGGTCGCCGCGGTTGATGTCGAACGTAAGGCAGAGAGGCACGAGACCGTGGGTCGGGTAACGGTTGCCGCCGTGGAGACGGTTCTCCTCATATCTCCAATACTCAATCTCAGGGTAGCTGCGCTCGGCCATGTGACGAAGGTCATGAATGTAGGCGCCCTCGGCGTGAACGAGCTCACCGAGCATACCGAGCTTGGCGAGATTGAACGTAAGCATTTCGATTTCGCCGTAGCAGCAGTTCTCGAGCTGCATGCAGTGACGCTTCGTCTTTTCGCTCGTCTCGACGAGCTCCCAGCACTCATCGACGGTGAACGCGCTGGGAACTTCGGTAAAGACGTGCTTTCCGCCGCGCATCGCAGCGAGCTGAACGGGTACGTGGAGCGCCCAAGGCGTAGTATTGTAAATTACATCAACATTGGGATCGTCGCAGAGAGCTCTCCAGGCCTCGGGGCCTAAATATTCCTTCGCCTTGCGCTTACCCTCGTCGGCGAGCTTCTTCTGGGCGACAGCGATCTTACCGCCGCTGATGTCGCAAAGCGCGACTACCTCGATGCCGGGGAGGTTGCATGCGCGACCGACGACGCCGTTGCCGCGGCTACCGATACCGATTACGCCGAGGCGAATTTTGGGGATTTTAGGTGCAGCGTATCCATGCATTGGAGCGCCAGTTACGCTTGAGAAAAATCCGCCGCCGCTCGTCATGCATCCGCCCGCGAACGCAGCTGCACCCGTCAAGGCTGCGCCTTTAAGAAAATTTCTTCTGGATGTATTCATTTTAAAACCTCCTTATTGATAAATTATTTAGCGAACTTATGCTTAAGATAGACTTTTCTGAGGGCATCGATTTCATGCTTCAACGCAACCCACTTAGGAAGCGCATTCTCAAAAATTTCATTCACCTCAGCGTCAGTCATAGTAGGCTTTACCTTAGCAGCGTACGCTGAAAGTTCCTTCTCAAGCGGCTTAAGCACACTCTCGTAAAACTCAGGATCTCCGATTTCGGGATCAGCCCACTTATCGAAAGTATCAAGTCTCTCATTGGGGGCTTTACGCCAAGTCTTGACAGCGCGGAGAATGATACCCTTTCTGATGGCGGTCAACTGTTCGGGAGTAAAGTCGAACGTGAGATTACCCCAGCATGAGGAATTGTGTACGCCAGCGCTGCCGCCCCAGCTGTAATTGCCGACGGGAGTGAACGCGATGCACTCGAAGCGCCAAGGACGATCCTTCGAAGGAAGCTTTTTAGCGAGGCGGTCCCATCCGTAAAAGAGGCGCAAAACATAATCGTTGTCCGAGAAAGATGTCTCGCTTACGAACTCGCTGCGGCGCTTGCCGGTATAATCGACGCGGTCTGTCTCAAGCGAATTGTACGCAGTCTGGAACGCCGTAGCTACGCCGCCGCGCGGAGAAGATCCAAAGCAGTCGTACGCTTCGTACTTACCGGGAGCAAAATACATTTCAGTACCGATACCATTAGCGAAGCCGGCCTCGACTTTACGGGCATTGGGGTCTTCGACGCGAAGGAAGATATTAAGTCCCTTTTCGTCGCAGACGGACGTAATCTCCATACGAACGTTCTTAGAGTCGTTCTGAGTCGTACCTAAAAGCTGACGGCCGGTGGCGACGTCGGTTTCGAGAATATCAACTCGCGCACCCCATTTGCGGTCGCAATACTGCTTCTCCAAGCTATCGTAAATTTCGCGCCAATCGTTAATCGAAGTAATCGGCTTATCGGAGTAAGCGACCTTCAACTCACGCTGAGGGAACTGAACATAGAACGAAGCATACTTCGCGGCGATCGCCTCGGCGTAATCGGTCATCGACCACGTTACAGCCTGACGACCAGCCGTCGTAACGAGCGCGATCATGTTCTTCCGGTCAAGCTTGGCGGATTCGATCGCCTTGATCACATCTTCGCCCTTGAGCATCGCGATCGAAACTCTGAATTTCTCGCGATCAAGCTCGGTAAAGGCCTTACTCGTATTGGCAATTCCCGCTTCAGCGAGAGCGATCGCGACCGCCTTATCCCCGGCTGCCGCGCGGGAAATCATTCTTACACGAATCATATTGGGAGTTGCGAGCGAATTCATCCCTTCATAATCCGCGAAAAGGCTCTCAACCAATTTCCAGTCGCCGTACGTATACGCGCGGCTTATGGAGTTGTTCAAGACATTCAAGCGCGGCATCTTAGCCATGTTAATTCCCTTAAGGGACTTGCGCGCATTACGCGAACGCTCAGAATTATCATAGTTGTAAAGCATGCAGCATATTTCAATCCTTCGACCGGCGTTATTCGCGGCATTCGTTACAAACGCGTAC
>JAGCJE010000104.1 GCA_017648225.1 Kiritimatiellia bacterium
ATCGGCGACGGTAAGGTCGAGGACGCCGAGGTTATGCAGGGTCTCAGAGATCATTTTACGGGTGAATGCTGCGAAGTCGGTATGTATCTCGCAATGAGCCGTCAGGCCGAACGCGAAGGCTATCCTGAAATCGCCGACTCATTCAAGCGCTATGCGTTTGAAGAGGCTGAGCACGCTTCCAAGTTTGCGGAACTTTTGGGCGAGGTCGTCACGAACTCGACCAAGAAGAATCTTCAGCTCCGCGCCGACGCCGAGCAGGGCGCATGCGCCGCCAAGTTCGAAATCGCCAAGCGCGCCAAGGAACTCGGCTACGATGCCATTCACGACACCGTCCACGAGATGGCCAAGGATGAGGCCCGTCACGGCGCCGGATTCGAGGGGCTTCTCAACCGTTATTTCTTGTAAGAAATAAGGAGGTTCAAGATGGAACTTAAAGGATCGAAGACAGAGAAGAATCTCTGGTATGCGTTCGCTGGTGAATCCCAGGCGCGCAACAAGTACGATTACTTCGCGTCGAAGGCTAAGAAGGAAGGCTACGAGCAGATCGCGGCAATCTTCCAGGAAACGGCCCTCAACGAGAAGGAACACGCCAAGCTTTGGTTCAAGGCCTTGAACGGTATCGGCGATACGCCCGCCAACCTCGCCGCCGCCGCTGCCGGTGAGCACGAGGAGTGGACCGATATGTACAAGCGCTTCGCTGAAGAGGCCAAGGAGGAGGGCTTTGAGGAGCTCGCCCGCCAGTTTGCCAAGGTCGCAGAAGTCGAGGCCGAGCATGAAAAGCGCTATCTCAAGCTCGCCAAGAACATTGAGACCGGCGAAGTCTACAAGCGCGTCGGCCCCAACCGCTGGCAGTGCCGCAATTGCGGAGCTATCGTCGAACTTGACGAGGCCCCCGAGCTTTGCCCTGTCTGCGCCCACCCGAAGGCGTACTTCCAGCTCGAAGAGAACAACTTCTGAGGTTCTCTTTCCTGCGACGATGACCGAGTCGGAATTTGATGCGTATTTTATGCGCATGGCTCTTCGCGAAGCCGCCAAGGCGGCTGAATCAAGAGAGGTTCCGACGGGTTGCGTCATCGTCGCTCCGGCCGTCCTCGAGCCCGCACACGACGGGCACGAGGCGGTTTTTGATTTTGACCCGTTAAAGGCGCGTATTTTAGCGCGCGCCCATAATCAGACTGAAGGTCTTGGAGACGCGACCGCTCACGCCGAAATGCTGGCGCTTACTTCCGCTTTTTCCGCGAAGGGCGATTGGCGGCTTACAGGATCCCGACTTTATGTTACTAAAGAGCCTTGCCCCATGTGCGCTGGTGCGATCGTTTTAGCCCGCAACGACGCGGTGATATGGGGCCTTTCAGATCCGAAGCGCGGTGGCGGTACCGAGTTTGGTATTTTCAGCCATCCCGGAATAAACCATCATCCTAAGGTGGTCGCCGGCGTTCTTGAGGACGAGTCCAGATTTATCTTGCAGAATTTTTTTAAGTCTCGTCGAAAGTAAATTTGGCGTGCTTTGTGGATTTTGTCTTGTCCTTTGTGTGAAAATTTGTCTAAAAAGAAGCTTGCGGGTAAAGAAGTATTAATAGTTTTTTGTTGTAAGAAAAAAAATTAAAAATACCCCCTTGCGCGTCGGAAAAAGATTTGATAAACTATGTCCTCGTTCGCCCGAAAGGGTGAGCGACCGATCTTTGAAAGTCGATATTGGAGAAAACAGTAATGTTTGTGTGAGGAGCCGAAAGTTCCGCGAGGGACTTTCAAACTAAAAACTTTCTTTTTCTGAGAGTTTGATTCTGGCTCAGAACGAACGCTGGCA
>JAGCJE010000105.1 GCA_017648225.1 Kiritimatiellia bacterium
CGCGCTCGGCGAGCCATTCGTCGTCGTGGTTGCGCTCATGCTGCATGCGCGAGTTGAGCGCCACCATCGCGAGATTGTTGGCGTTTGTAATAGCGTCGATATCGCCCGTAAGACCGAGCGAAAGCGAAGTCAGAGGCACCACCTGGGCGAGACCGCCGCCCGCCGCCGAACCCTTGATGTTAAAAGTCGGGCCGCCCGAAGGCTGACGTACGCAGCCGATAACCTTTTTGCCTAGCCTACCGAGTCCCTGGACTAGACCGAGGGTCGTCGTCGTCTTACCCTCGCCGAGAGCCGTCGGAGTGATCGCGGTGACGTCAATGTACTTGCCCTTGCGCCCTTCTCCGACGCGCTTAAGGACTTTCGTCACATCGATTTTCGCAAGAACGTCGCCGTACGGCGTCCATTCGTCGTCTCTTAAATCGAGTTCCTTGGCCAGGTCGGAAGCCTTGCGGAGATTAGCCTCTGCTGCTTCGGCGATCTGCCAATCCTTCATTTTTGTAGGGTCTAATTTCATAGTATATATTATACCAAAAATTAGGCGGCGCTAGCAAAAATTGGCTAAAGAATGAAAATTGATCAGGAAAGAACGGCGGAGGCGTATCTGTCGTGCCCGGAATAGTCCTTCTCGATACGGACATCGGAAAAGCCGTACCCTTCCATCAGCTTCGCGACGGAGTCGCCCTGATTCTCGCCTATCTCGAAAAAGACCGCGCCGCCCGGTTTTAAAATATTCAGCGCATCGGCCAGATAACGGTCGTAGAAATCAAGTCCGCTCACCCCGCCGTCGAGCGCGAGACGCGGCTCGAAATCCTTGACCCTCGGATCCAGCGTTTCGCAGACCGCGCTTTCTATGTACGGAGGATTTGAAACAAGAACGTCGACAACTTCCGGCTCATCGAAATCATCAAGCCCGTCCATGACCGTGAATTTGACACGGCCGTCCAACGCGCATTTCGCGGCGTTCTCCTTCGCGAGCGAAACGGCCCCTTCGCTTATATCGGTGCCGAGGAAAACGGCGGGGCCCTTAAATTCCGCCGCAAGCGAAAGTATTATAGCTCCCGTCCCGGTTCCTACATCTACGATAAAGCGCGGCTCATCAGAGGGATTTCCCTTAAGCCATTTAAGAACGCGCGTCACCAACTCCTCGGTCTCAGGACGCGGAATGAGAGCGCGCGAATCGCACTTCAAGGTCAGAGATCTGAAATCCCATTCGCCGAGCACGTACTGTAGCGGCTCTCCCGCCACAAGTCTGCGCATGGCGCGGCGCATCGCCTCCAGAAACTTCTCAGGGACTTCCTTTTCGTAAAACGAATTCAAAAAACCGCGCGACGACCTTAAAAGCCGCGCGGCCATAAGTTCGGAAGCGACGCGCGCATCGGGAACGTTCTTCGATTCCAGATACGCGTCCGTTTTAGCGATCGCTTCGCGCCAGTTCATCAGAACGGCATGTCGTCGATATCGCCGGCGTCACCGAAATCCTCGGGCTCGGCGGGAGCGGGAACGGGCTCGGTCGAAGATCCGTCGTTGTTGAGTACTTCAAGCTTAAGCCCCGTCAGATCGGTGAAATACTTAACCTGTCCCTGAGGATTGGTCCACTCGCGACCGTCAATCGCAAAACGGATCTTCGCGCGCTGCCCCTCCTTGACGGAATCAAGAACGCTCGTATTGTCCTTTTTGAATGTGAAAGCTATGTGATTGGGCCAATTGCCCGCCTGACCGACGTCGTCCGTAAGAACGATATCGCGCTTTGTAAATCCGCTTGAAAACGTCTGAACGGGAAGAATCTTCTCTACAACTCCCGTATACTCGTATATAGCCGCCATAATCTTATTTTCTCCTTGGTTTTCTCTTTCTGACATTATAACATAAAATCCGCCCGCCTGTCTCTTAGGCTCGACAAAACGAACTTAGAACATCACGATAAACGCCGCGCTGTTGGCGTCCTTCTTGGGAAGCGTAAGGCTGCCGTTGACGAGTTTCGCGTCAACCGTTTCCAAATCGCGCTCGTAATCGTGAACAAGAATCTTGCACTTAGCGTCGGGCGCGACATCGTCGAACTTGACGGTCAGCGAAGCGCTCTTGGAGCAGTAGTCCGTCACGAGCGCGGCCTTGCGCTTAGAATCAGCCGACTTAGCCGCAATTACAGTAACGCCCTTCTTATCGCTTGAGGAAGCGCAGATTACGGGATAATCGCGCAGGAAATCGCCGAACATCTTCAAGCCGTAATATACCTTGTACTTCTCGCCGAAAGTATCTTTATACCCCCAGTTTCCGATGTTCTTGCATCCGTAGTAAAAAGACTGATCAAGCGCGGA
>JAGCJE010000012.1 GCA_017648225.1 Kiritimatiellia bacterium
GCGTCGCAAGGACGCGCAAATCGCCCATATCAAAAGTGGAGCACGGTTGCAGCAACATCCGCCGCGTTATGTAAAGTCACGGCAGGAATAAGGAGTGATAAGATTATAGTTATTACTGTTGTACAGACGAGGAATCGCTTTTCAGATTTTTAGACGATAAAACATCAGTTCTACACAATAAAATCAGGTATACAACAAAATTCAGCCCTATAAACTGGGATATTCCAGCTAAGTGTGGATGAACGGGGTACTCAGTCGCGCAATGCGTCTAAAAGCGCTTCGGGCGTAATTTTTTTGCCTTTTGCGCGAAGAACGACAATTCTTCCGATCAAAGCGCTTTCAACGTCTGAAATGCAGACACCATCCTTGCGATCCTCCAATATCCGCATAAGATCGCCGGCCGTAAGACGTTCCTTATTCTTTTTAGGCGGAACGAAGAAGTCGGTAAGCTTTATCGCAATGAACGTCACAGGACTGAGAATAAGCGAAACAAGGCGGAACGGACCGCTCAAAAGGAGAATACGCCTTAAAGGTCTCGCCGAACAGAGAAGCTTCGGCATGAATTCAGACGTATAAAGAACTACGAAAGCCGCGAAGAAACTCCAAAGGACGCTCGCGATTTCATTTTGAGAAAATAGATATACCGATAGAGCCGCCGTCGCCGCTGAATACGAAACATTGGCGAGGTTGTTGCCGATAAGAAGCGTCGTTGTCGTCCAACCCATATCAGAAAGAGCTCTCTGAACTCGCTTCGCCCTCACTCCACCCTCTCGCGCCATGTGGAGAATGCGCTCGCGACTGACCGAAAGAAAGGCCGTTTCAGTTCCAGAGAAAAACGCTGAAAAAAGCAACGCGACCAACGCACCCAGCAAAAGAAGAAAAATCGTCATGCGTTATCCTCCTCCGTTCTATTAACTTCTTCGTCAGTCTCAGCCAATATCTCCCAGTCGTCACCCGTTACGGCTCGCTCCTTCACTTCAATTTTAACAAGAGTAACGCGACGGCGACGGCGTTTAAGAACAGTCGCGCGACACCCACCCGCCTCTATCTCCTGGCCGACATGAGGAATGCGCCCCGCGTGAAACTGGACCCATCCAGAAAGTCTATCTGCGTCTTCCGCTTCAAGCTCGACATCAAGTTCGCGGTTTATTTCATCGAGACTCGCGCGGGCGTCTATCTCCCATGTATTGGCGCCCGTACGGACGATTTGAGGTTCATCCTTTGGGTTTCCGAAAACATTCGGTCCGACAATGAGCTCTAGAACATCGTTCTGCGAAATGAATCCCGCCGTTCCGCCGTATTCGTCGAGCACTACGGCAACGGGCTTTCCGCTCTTTGCGAACATGACGAGCAGGTCATCGAGCGTCACCGTCTCCGGGACGAAAAGAGCATCGTCGATAACGCCCGTTTTTACGTCGATAACGCCCTCAATAGCGTCGGGCGAACGGCGGAAAACCGGCAGATAGCGGTGAGTCGCCTGTTTTAAGCACTCTTCGCGTTCAGCCTCGTCAAGATCGATGTCATAGCCCTCAATATCCACGCGTGGCGTCATTTCGTCATTCGCGCAAAGTTCCGACAGGCGCAGGACACCTTCGACCATTTCCGCATCCGCCTCGGTCACGGTGCCGTCTTCGACGGCGCTCTCCATGACAGAGATGAGCTCGCCGTCCGAAAGAGCGCGCCTCTCGCGCGCCAGCATCGGAGCGAAGGCTCTCGATGTAAACGCAAGGATCTTGTTGACCGGCGTAAAAAGAACCCTCCAGAACATCAGCATCGACGAATATGCCGGAGCGATCTCCTCGGTAAAGCGCAACGCAAGACGCTTGGGCGTGATTTCGCCGAAGACAAGAAGCAAAACCGTCATCACGGGAATCGCAAGCCACGCCTGCGACGGCCAATGCCGCGACAGGAGATAATACCCGATTGTCGACGCGGCGAAGTTGACGAACGTATTCCCCACAAGGAGCGTCGAAAAGAGGACGGCCTTGTCGGAGAGGCAACGCCCTATCATCTCGTCGGCGGCGGGGTTGCGCGCTTTGATCCTCGCGCGCTGAGCCCCCGTCAACGAAAACAAAACCGTCTCGGCGCTCGAGAAAAACGCCGATAAAAGAAAAAGAACGACCAATGCCGCTATCAGCATGGCCGTTCCTTTTTGTCCGTTTTAGAAAACGCCGTATTCAATTTAGCCGCAGTAGAAGTATGTCTTTACGAGCTTTGCGACTTCGGCGGGCTTCTTCTGGATATCGCGGCGGAGCGTGCGATCGTCGAACGCGCGAAGCTGCGAAAGGATTCCGTCGATCATCGCGGGCGAGAATACGCCGCCCTCCTCGTAGACCGCGCGCTGCTCTTCGAGACAGTCGGCCGATGCGGCGCAGCTGTCGGGAAGAGTCGCGAGAGTCTTGAGAAGCTTCTCGTTCTCCTTCTTGTGGATATTGACGTTGACGTATGTCGCGTCGGCGACCTTGACGCCGTCCTTGAGCGAAAAACCGTAGCGGCACGCGACGGCGAGACCGGCCATCAGCAGATAGACGTTGGCCGAAGCGTCGGGCGAGCGCATCTCGACCGTCTGCTTCTCGGCGGTGTTGTACGCCGCGGCGGTCTCCTTCGGGTTAGCCTGCTTGCAAAGATCGGTCTTTGCAGTCCAGCCGAGCGGAACGCGGACGAGAACGGAGCGGTTGCGATCACCCCAGCAGACGTTCGTCGGAGCTTCCTGATGGGGAACTAAACGGAAGTAGCTCGTCGGATTCATGTTGCCGAACGCCGTGATGGAAGGAGCGAGCTTCATCATGCCTGCGATGGCGCGCTTTGCGGAATCGGAAATCTTGCCGCATTTAAGCATCTGATTCTTTCCGTTCTTCATAAGGCGCATGTGGACGTGGAGTCCAGAGCCCGCCTTGCCGACGGTGATCTTCGGAGCAAACGTGATGTCGTAACCGTATTCGGCGCCGAGATTGCGGATCATCCACTTCGCGACCGTGAGCTGATTGGCGGCGTCTTCGGCGGCGCAGGGCAGGAACTCGATCTCGTTCTGCTCGTAGAGCTTGCCGTCCTGGGTGAAGTTGCCCACTTCGCTGTGGCCGTACTTGATGAGGCCGCCCGCGAGAGAAATGTAGTGCATGCACTTCTGGCGGAATTCGTTAAACTTCGCGAACGGAGCGGACTCGTGATAACCGCGCTGATCGACCGCGGGGAACGCGGCGGACTCGGGCGCGATCACGTAATATTCGAGCTCGCCCATCGCCTGGAACTCGAGGCCCGTCGCCTTCTTGAACGCGGCGCACGCCTTGCGGAGCGTATATTCGGGCGAAGATTCGAGAGGCTCGCCGTCCTTGTTGAAGAACGAGCAGAGAAGGCAGAGCGTGGGAAGCTTAGCGAAAGGATCGACAAACGCCGAGGAGAAACGCGGAACGACGTAAAGGTCGGAACTCGACGCTTCGATGTAGCTGAAGAGCGAAGATCCGTCGACGCGCTCGCCGCACGAAAGAATCTCGTCGAGGTATGCCTCGTCGTTCAAAACGAAGTTGAGCGTCTTGAGACGACCGTCGCCGCCCGGGTACATGAAGTTGACATGGCGGATACCCTGAGCCTTGATGAACTTCTTGATGTCGGCCTTGGTGAATGCCTCGCGAGGCTTCTTGATGCAAGCGACGATGTCGCAGACGTTGGCGTCAGTATTTAACATATGTGTTTTCCTTAAGATTTAACTCCCAATATTATATCAAATCTTCAAGCGAATGCAGTAAAGAAACTGCGAGAAGCCGAAGTCTACGTTCCAGAGATGGAGATTTCACCCTTCTCCGCCGTGATTGCGACCGTCGCGCCGGGAGGATAGCGCCCTGCGACTATCGCCTTGGCGACGGGGTTCTCGAGCTCTCGCTGGATCGTGCGCTTTACGGGTCTCGCGCCGAACTGCGGATCGTATCCGCGCTCCGCGATAAGATCGAGCGCCGCATCGTCGATCTTGAGCGTAAGCTGGTTGTCTGCGAGACGCTTTGCAAAGTCGGCGATCTGAAGCTTGACGATTTCGCGTATCTCGTTCTTGCCGAGAGAATCGAATTCGAGAATTTCGTCGAGTCTGTTCAGAAACTCCGGCCTGAAAATCTCGCCCAGCGTTTCCTTCGGGGCGTTTGACGTCATTATGACGACGGTATTCTTGAACGACACGGTGCGTCCGTGGCTGTCGGTAAGGCGTCCGTCGTCGAGAACCTGCAGAAGCATATTGAAGACGTCGGGATGAGCCTTTTCGATTTCGTCTAAGAGAACGACCGAGAACTGTTTGCGCCTCACCGCCTCGGTAAGCTGGCCGCCCTCATCAAAGCCGACATATCCGGGAGGTGCGCCAACTAGACGCGAAACGGCGAACTTCTCCATATATTCAGACATATCGAGCCGCACCATCGCGTTCTCGTCGTCGAACAACTCCTGGGCGAGCGCCTTGGCGAGCTCTGTCTTTCCGACTCCCGTTGGACCTAAAAAGAGGAACGCTCCGATAGGACGGTTACGGTTTTTAATTCCCGCGCGCGAGCGGATTACCGCGTCGGACACCGCGCTTACCGCCTTGTCCTGACCGATGACGCGCTTATGGAGAGTTTCGGCCAAGCGCATAAGTTTCTCGCGCTCGCCTTCGACGAGCTTAGTCATCGGAATGCCGCTCCAGCGCGAAACCA
Organism: Kiritimatiellia bacterium; assembly: GCA_017648225.1. Taxonomy (GTDB): domain Bacteria; phylum Verrucomicrobiota; class Kiritimatiellia; order RFP12; family UBA1067; genus UBA1067. The sequence goes on from JAGCJE010000012.1 coordinate 4,668, forward strand.
CCTCGGCGATTTCGTCAGCCGTCACCTCTTCTCTGAGTAAAACTTCGGCATTGTCCTTATTCGGATTATTCTCATGGGATTTAAGCTTCTTTTCAAGCTCTGGAATAACGCCGTATTTAAGACGGGCCGCCGTCTCGTTGTCACCTCTTGCAAGGGCATTCTCATAATTTATTCTCTCCTCTTCAAGTTTGTTTCGGACCTTGCGCACTTCTTCATGCGCAGCCTTTTCTTTCTGCCACTGGGCCGTCATTCTGTCAGCCTTCTCTTTCAATGAGGAAAGTTCGGTCTGCAATTCTGACAGACGTTTTTTCGACGCATCGTCTTTTTCCTTCTTAAGAGCGATCTCCTCAATCTCAAGACGGCGGACATGGCGCGAAATTTCGTCTAACTCTTTCGGGCACGAGTCCATCTCGGTTCTGATTCCGGCGCACGCCTCATCCAGAAGATCGATCGCCTTGTCGGGCAGGAACCTATCCTGGATATAGCGCGATGAAAGAACTACGGCACTTACGAGCGCTTCGTCACGGATGCTCACGTTATGATACTTTTCAAAGCGTTCCTTGATGCCGCGCAGAATCGAAATCGTATCCTCCTCGTCGGGCGGATCGACCGTAACTGGCTGGAAGCGCCGCTCGAGCGCGGCGTCCGACTCCATATATTTACGGTACTCGTCGAGCGTAGTCGCCCCGACGCAGTGCAGTTCGCCACGCGCAAGCATTGGCTTAAGCATATTGCCGGCATCGGAAGACCCTTCACTCTTTCCCGCTCCGACGATTGTGTGGATTTCATCGATAAAGAGAATTATCTTACCGTCGGACTCTTTGATCTTTTTAAGAACCGACTTAAGGCGCTCCTCGAACTGACCGCGATACATCGCACCGGCCATCAACGCCGTCATATCGAGCGAAAAGACAATACGATCTTTAAGTCCGTCCGGAACATCGCCGCGGTTGATGCGCTGGGCAAGGCCCTCTACGATAGCGGTTTTTCCGACACCTGGCTCACCGATTAATACGGGATTGTTCTTGGTCTTTCGTGAAAGTATGCGGATAACGTCGCGAATCTCGGTGTCGCGGCCGATTACAGGATCAAGCTTGCCCGATTTCGCAAGCGCGGTAAGATCGGTGCCGTATTTCTCAAGGCACTTTTCATTATCTTCAGGCGGTGTATAAGTAGCATTCATTGTTTTATTCCTTCCTTACGCCAAAACAAAAGCAAAAGATGTGCCAAGCTAGATCTTTAGCCTAAAAAACAAACTCCGCGACATTTTGTCGCGGAGCCGATACATTATGTCTCTAAATCTGATTACAATTTCACCTCGCCGATAAGAAGCTTCTTTTTAGGCTTATCAAGGCGGAAAGTAATAAGCTCGAACTTTTCGTCCTTCGTTCCCCAGTCGGTGTATACGCAAACCGTTATCGTCGCAGCCCCCGTAAGCGAAGTCTGATGAGAGGCGAAATAATTGGAGCAGATTTTATAAACGCCGCGCTCCAAATCCTTTTTAAGATACTCTTCAGGCCCATAGCCCGTCGTAACA
>JAGCJE010000106.1 GCA_017648225.1 Kiritimatiellia bacterium
AGTGGTGGTGGATGGATAAGGTGGGGACAAGCCTCGGCGAATTTATATGGACGGGGATAGATTATCTCGGCGGACCTTACTGGTGTGACACATGGCGTAAGAATCCAGTCTTTACCGATCCCGAAAAGCAGCGGCATGCGGACGACGAAGTTAGGAATTTCGGTTTAACGAAAACGGCTATTCATTCGTGCAATACGGGGTTTCTCGATCTTGCCGGGTTTAAGAAGGATTCGTTCTATCTCTTCCAGTCGCGCTGGATGAGCGAAAAGCCTATGGCGCATATTCTGCCGCACTGGAACTGGCCGGGACGCGAGGGTAAGGTTACTCCCGTTTATGTCTTTACTTCAGGTGATGAAGGGGAACTTTTTTTGAACGGTAAAAGTCTCGGCAGATCTAAAAAAGACAAGACTAAGTGGGATCGTGCGTATCGTCTAAGATGGGATGATGTAAAGTACGAACCTGGGGTTTTGGAGGTAATCGTCTATAAGAACGGAAAGTTTTGGGCACGAGATAAAGTTGAGACTACACTGGAGCCGTCGCAGTTGACGATAGAAGCTGAAGAGCCGTCAATCATATCCGACGGTGAAGACGTGGCGTACGTCAATCTTTCGGTTCGCGACGTGAAAGGGCGGCATGTTCCCACATCGTCGAATGAAGTCGTCTTTTCCGTCGAAGGTCCCGGAGAGATTGTCGCTACCGATAATGGCGACGAGACGGATTTCGCCGATTTCCATCAGCCGCGTCGCAAGGTGTTCGGAGGATTAGCGCAGGTGATTGTCAGGGCTACTGAGGGCTCGTCGGGTGTCATTCGCGTAAAAGCCGTTTCTCCCGGCCTCGGTGTGGCGTCATGCGATGTCAAAGTAGTTGCCAGATAAGAGAAAATATCATGAAAAATCACATCTTCTTTTTCGCGCTCGTTCTTGAGACCGCCGCTTTCGCCGCGCCGTTGAGCACCACGCCTTCGCCAGTTGATTGTGTTCGCGTCAATCCTGCGGGAATTAAGCGATTGTGGCAAGGTATATCTCCGACGGTGAAGGAGTGGGAACAGGGTAAACGCACTGAAACGCTTGAATGGTTTAAAGAAAATCAATTCGGACGCACTCCGATAGGGAGACTTAAGGATCAGAAAATTGAAGAGTCTGCCGTCGTCTTTGAAGATTCCGGGATTCGCATTAATATTACCTGCCGTTTACCTGAAGGAGCAAGCGCGGCAAATCCCGTGCCTGTCTTTCTTTTCGGTGATCATCGCGGCGGGAACAAGCCGCCGTACGCCCAGGAGGAATATCCGAACATTCCGACGAATGCGATCACGGCGCGCGGTTACGCCTATGTGAGATGGAATTTCAACGACGTGTGTCCCAACGTCAGCAATTGGGGAGGGATGTCCCGCTGGCCGATGGGGATTATCGCGTGGCAGGCCGTAGGCGATAAAACGGCGACGAATATCGTGCGCAAAGCCAATTCATGGGGTACGATCGGCGCATGGGCGTGGGGTAATTCTCGCGTGATGGATTGGATCGAGACGCGTCCGGAATTGGATGCGAAGCGTGTTGCCGTTGTCGGTCACAGTCGAGGCGGCAAGACGGCTCTATGGACTGCGGCGCAGGACGAGCGTTTCGCGATGGCGGTGTCTAACGGTTCCGGGTGCGGCGGCGCGAGTCTTGGGCGGGCGAGAGGGGCTAAGGCTGAGTCTATCAAGGCGATATTGAAGAATTTTCCGAACTGGTTTTGTCCGGCGATGGCGAATCTGATCGGGCGCGATGCCGAGCTTGAGCACGATGCTGATGATCTTTTGAGACTGATTGCTCCGCGTTTGGTCTATGTCGGTAGCGGAAGCGAAGATATTTGGGCGGGGCCCGAATCGGAAAAGGCGGCCGTAGATTCCGCTCGCGATCTGTATCGGGCGTATAAGCTTGAAGAGCGTATTGGGTATCATTGTCACAAGGGCCCACATAAGCTTTTGCCTGTCGACTGGGAAAAGTTTATGGATTTCGCCGACATTCACATGAAAAAGCCTTCCTCCAGAGATTCCGATCAAATCGAAGGAATGATGAACTCGGCGCTTGAAAAGGGTGAACGGGAGTTGACGATCGGCAAAAACCCGCTTTAGGGCGACGGCGTATGGATATTGGTCCGAGCAATAACCGTACCTGTCGATTTTACCGTCATATTCGACG
>JAGCJE010000107.1 GCA_017648225.1 Kiritimatiellia bacterium
ACTCGTGTACGTCGAGTGGTTTCAAGGACGCGCAAATCGCCCATATCAAAAGTGGAGCACGGTTGCAGCAACATCCGCCGCGTTATGTAAAGTCACGGCAGGAATAAGGAGTGATAAGATTATAGTTATTACTGTTGTACAGAATGAATAAAAGCAAATGGGGACAGGTGGGGACATTCCAGTCTTCTGTGCGGGTTGACTATTTGCTTAAGGATTGGGTATACTGTCTTTGATGCTTCTGGAGGGGTGTTTTTGTTTTCATAATCCTACAGGCTGTAGGATAACGCCACCGGTTGCAAAATAAAACCTTCATCTCTTCGTGAGCGCAGCGAGCGAACGGGATGTTAATAACTGACAATAAAAGGAAACATTATGGTAAAACGATTGATGGTGGTTTCGGCGGCTGTTCTTTGCTCTCAGCAGCTTTTGGCGAAAATCGATATGGGAACTCCGTTTTCGGATCATGCCGTATTGCAGCGCGGAATGAAACTGCCCGTATGGGGAACGGCGGCCGCCGGCAATGACGTTTCCGTTGATTTCGCGGGTCAGAAGGTTTCCTCCAAGGTCGGCGCCGACGGTAAATGGCGTGTCGATCTTTCTCCGCTCGAGGCTTCTGCGGTCTCCCGAAAGATGATTGTAACGGAATACGCTCCCAACGGTGGCGCGGCGGTCGATATGGTCGAGGTGAACGACGTCGTCGTCGGTGAAGTCTGGCTTGCGTCGGGGCAGAGCAATATGGAGTGTCCGATCTGGGGCTCGAATCCGCGCTATCGCGACGCGAACGGCGGATTGATGGTTACCTCGACATTTTTGAACAACATCCGTTTCGCCGCGGTCGAACATAAATGGTCCGTCGAACCTGTCGCTCAAAAGACGCCCTGGCGCAGATTCAATCCAAAAGAATTGACCTCTGCCCGTCAGGTTTCCGCCGTAGGATTTTATTTCGCGCGCGAGATTTATCTCGCTCTCGGCGGCGTGCCGGTCGGTATCGTCAGCGCGAACTGGGGCGGAACGAATATCGACGCTTGGACGCCCAGATCCGGATACGAAGGGTGCGATCCTTCCATCAAGGCTGTCGCTGATTATGAGGTTAAGAAGAACTGGAATCCAAAAACCGACGCTACAAAACCTATAAGCCGCGCTCATCAGCAGCCGACCGTTCTCTGGAACGGAATGGTCAGCGCGTGGGCTCCGATGGCTTCGCGCGGCTTTATCTGGTATCAGGGCTGCCACAATAACGGTGAGAGCGAACTTTACGCGGCTAAAATGCACGCGCTTTATAACGGCTGGGCGAAGGAGTTCGAGAATCCCGGTTTCAAGTTGTACTTTGTTCAGCTCGCCCCTTACAATCAGAATTGGCCCGGTATCGTGAAGGCTCAGAACAAATTCGCCGCCGAGCAGAAAAACGCGGCGATAGCCGTAACCGCCGACGTCGGCAACTTTAGCGATATTCATCCCAACAACCAGGAGATCGTCGGCCGCCGTCTCGCCGTTCACGCGTTGAAGAACGATTACGGCTTTGATATCCCCGAAACGGATTCGCCCGTTTTCAAAAAGGTCGAGTTTGACGGGGCGAAGGCGAAGGTGTACTTCGATAACGCCAAAT
>JAGCJE010000013.1 GCA_017648225.1 Kiritimatiellia bacterium
AGCCTTGCTGCGGCTCTCGTGAAATAAGTTCGTTCGTTTCGGATTGCGCGGTTATGAAGCTTTTAGCGCAGATGGATTTTACGCGCGAGATCATGTCAATTTTCAGAAAACTTTCGCCGAGGCTTTTTTCGTCGGAAGAAGAGCGTGCAAAACTCGTCGATTCCGCGCAGGAGCACCTCGATTCGCTTATTGCCGAGGAGATCGACCCGGACGAAGAGGAGGGCGGCAAATGATGGAGCCTCCGCATTGGATGAATGATGTTATCGCCGAGTTCGGCCGGTCCGCAGGAATTGACGGCTTTTCGTTCGGCCCTAACGCTACAGCAGCCCTCGGGTTTGAAAGCGGTGCTTCGCTCGTTTTTGAATATGCGTATTCGTCGCTTGTCGTGATGATGACAGTTCCCGTCGCGCTTGATTCTTCTGTTGCCGAGAAAGCTCTTAAATTCGTAATGCCTGAGCGTCGCGGAGAATTTCGTATCAAGGCCGGATTCTTATCTGAAAAAGGTAGGGTGTTTTTCGCAGTGCGTCTGCCGCATGACGAAGTTACGCTACCTGTCATAAATTCGGCGTTTTCGTACTTAAGGCGCTTAGCCGATCAATTCGGGGAGGGCGCGAGATGAAGACGGGTCGTGCTACTGAAACGATAAGATTCGACCAGGGTATTTCGATGGCCGAATATAATGAACAGCCCTTCGGCCAGTCTAAGGCTAAGTCCGAGCCGCCGATCCTGCCCGGGTCTACGACTGTAAGTGAAGCGTTGATGGGAGTTTTTCCCGAAAGCGAGAGTGTCAATGGCGAGATTATGCGCGCGCTCGTGGCGGGTAATTCAGCGTTTTTGAGAACGCCCGGAGGCTTTAACGAAACGGCTCGCCGCGTATTGAGAAAGCTTCGCGATAAGGGTACTCCCGCCGCGGAAGCCGCAGTACGCGAATTAAACGCGCTTTTGGCGGATACGGAACTCTTTGAGCACTATCGCTCGACGTTATTGGAGAGTTAATGAAATCGAAACTTATAAATTTTACTCAGACGTTCAGTCGCTTTGGTGATCTGGTGCTCGCGTTCCTGGTCGTCTGTATTATCGGTCTATTAATCGTTCCGCTGCCGACTTTCGCCGTTGACCTTCTGATTGCGGTCAACATGATGATATCGCTCGTGATGTTGATGCTCTCGCTTTATCTGCCGCGGGCGCTCGCGTTTTCAACATTCCCGTCGATGCTTCTTTTTACGACGCTCTTCCGATTGGCGCTTAATGTTACTACTACGAGGTTGATTCTTCTTAAGGCGGACGCGGGTGATATTATTTATACGTTCGGTAACTTCGTTGTCGGCGGTAATTTCGTTGTGGGAGCTGTAATCTTTCTTATTATCACGATCGTTCAGTTTGTCGTTATCGCCAAGGGCGCCGAGCGTGTTTCTGAAGTTGCCGCGCGCTTCACTCTCGATGCGATGCCGGGTAAGCAGATGTCGATTGACGCTGATATGCGTGCCGGCGCGATCGATCAGGATACGGCCCGTGAGCGTCGCAATGAACTGGCTAAAGAATCTCAGCTTTACGGTGCGATGGACGGCGCTATGAAATTCGTCAAGGGCGATGCGATCGCTGGGCTTATCATGACGACCATCAATATTATCGGCGGTATTTGCGTCGGCGTATTGATGAACGGCAAGGAAGTGGGCTGGGCGGTCAAGAAGTATGGTATTCTCACAATCGGTGACGGTCTCGTCTCGCAGATTCCGGCGCTCATCATCTCCATTACCGCGGGCGTAATCGTCACGCGCGTCGGGGATGTGAACAATAAGCCCCTCGGACAGGATATTATGGATCAGTTCTTTAAACAGCCCAAGGCGTTTTTGCTTGGAGCCGTGATGATGATCTTCATAGGGCTTATTCCGGGATTTCCTAAAATCCCGTTTTTCATCATCGCGTTTTTTGTCGGCGCTATCGGATGGGCGCTCATGCTTAAGGCGAAAAGCGACGCTAAAAAGGCGTTGATCCGCGAAGATCCTCTCGCTGCCGCCGCTCCGAGCGAAGGGACTAAGCCTAAGCCTAAGAAGAAAGCGGGCGACGATTTCTCGATGGTAACGCCTCTTACCGTCGATATCGACGCCGAAATCAGAACAGCTCTTACATACGATGAACTCAATGATCGTATTATGGC
>JAGCJE010000108.1 GCA_017648225.1 Kiritimatiellia bacterium
CAACCGTCTGGGAGATATCAAGAATATTGATGTTGTTCTTGGCGAGATAGGCGCTCGTCTTGGCGATGATGCCGACGACGTCTTTACCGACAACTGTTATAATCGCTTTTTTCATATTATTATTATACCATTTTTGACCGACGGGTTCTATTAACGAAATTTAAAACTCATGGGACCATAGAAACGTAAACGGACTCTTCGCGATTGGACTTGAGCGCCGCCTCGACAAAACGCATCGTACGCTCGCCGTCTTCGGCTCCGGGATAATCAAACTCACGCACGGTCCCGCCCGCGTTTCTCCGCGCTCGAACCGCCGCGCAAAACTCGAAATAAATATTCGCGAAGCCCTCGATAAAGCCTTCATGATGCCCGGCGGGAATTCTCGATGAGCGCGTCGCCGACTCTGAAAACTCTTTGACGTAAGGCGCGTTCCGCTTATAGATTCGCTCGGCCTCGAACGGATACTTTACCGAGAGATAATTAGGCGACTCCTGGTTCCAGAACAAAGACGCCTTCTCCCCGTACACCCTAAGGCGCACGCCGTTCTCCTCGCCCGTCGCCACCTTCGAGACGACCATCGACGCTTTCGCCGTTATCGCGCCTCCGTCCTCCTTCGCCAGACGCATTAAGATCGAAGCGTCGTCGTCCAGCGTATTGCCCGGCGCGAAAGACGAAAGATCGGCCAAAAGCGACTGGACCTTAAGCCCCGTGACGTATTCGATCAGATGAAATCCGTGAACCCCGATATCCGCAACCACGCAACTCGCGCCGGACCTCGCAGGATCCATCTTCCAGGTGTTGCGCTTGTCCAGAGGCTTCGTGAAATCTATCTTCCTGAAACTCCCCTGCTGATATTCGAGAACGATTTTACAGATTTCGCCTATCTCGCCTTTTCTGACGAGATCGCGCGCCAACTTCACCATCGGGAAACCGGAATATGTGAACGGTATCGCAAGAACGCATCCGCGCTCCGTGGCGACGGCTTTCAGCTCCTCCGCCTCCTCGAGAGTCATCGAAAGAGGCTTCTCACACATAACGTCGAGCCCCGCCTCGAGCGCCGCCTTCGTTATCGCGTAATGCGAATCGTTGGGCGTGCAGACAGCGACAAAATCAATGCGCGACTTCTCGGCCTCGATAAGCGAAGCCCAATCGGGATAAACGCGTGAGTCGGCAACGGCGCAAGCGCGCGCGGCGGCGAGATTGTCGTCCGCGTTGCGGGAAAAACATCCCGCCTCAAGATCGGCCAAATCGTCAAGCCTTATCGCCATCCGATGGACAGGCCCGATGAACGAGCCTTTCGCCCCGCCGATCATCGCATACTTTAGTCGCCGAGCCTGCATTCGCCCCTCCTTCAGGTAAATCACATCCTGCCGCTCACCGCGTCGATAAGATCGCAAAGACGCTTATAGGCTATCGCAAGATCGTCGTTCGTCACCTTGTACATGTACTCGCTCGCGCGCTCAATCTCTCCGCCCGCGTTGGCGAGACGCTTTTCAATGACCTCCTGCGAATCGGTGCCGCGCCCTTCAAGACGGGCGCGAAGCTCCTCCATCGACGGCGGCATTATAAAAATGTCCACATAACCGATCTTCATGGGATCGGTGTTCGGAAGAGCGCGGACATACTCGCGGACTTTCGCGGCACCCTGAACATCGATATCGAGAATCATCGAATTACCCTCGGCGAGCACTTCCTCGATCGGGCCCTTGAGCGTGCCGTAGTAATTGCCGTGGACGTTGGCGTATTCGATAAAGGCGTTCTCCCCGATCAGCTCCTCAAAGCGCTCTTTCTTCATAAAATGATAGTCGAGGCCGTCTTCTTCTTCGCCGCGTATCTCGCGCGTCGTACAGCTGATTGAATAGACGATGTCAGGATATTCCTGAAGAAGCATATCGATAAGTGTGGACTTGCCGCAGCCACTCGGCGCCGACATCACTATGAACAAAGGTTTCGTTTTCGCCATTGTATTGAACTCCTGATATTGAATACTTCCCGATATTATACCATATCCCGCCCTTCGCCTACTTGCCGATATTCAAAACCTTAAACCCGATCTCTCTCAAGCTCGCGCCGTCCAGGCAGTTGCGCGTATCGAAGACAAGCGCGGGCTTTCGCATCAAATCGAAAATCTTCCGCCAATCAAGCGTCGGATAATGGCGCCAATCCGTCATTACGACAACGGCATCCGCGCCCTCGACCGCCTTATATTCGTCGATTTCGTAATCAACGCCCTCGAGATCGGCCAAATCGATTTTAGCGTTGTCCAGCGCCTTGGGGTCGCTAATCGTAAGGCGAACGTGCTCATCCGCCAACAACCTCGCCACCGTACCCGCCGGCGTCTCGCGCGTATCGCCCGTATCAGCCTTAAACGCAAACCCTAAAAGAGCGATCTTCTTATTGGCGAGCGTATTGAACATCTCCTTAAAGAGACGCGAAACGATGCG
>JAGCJE010000109.1 GCA_017648225.1 Kiritimatiellia bacterium
AACCCGCAACCCTCAGAATCACAATCTGATGATCTAACCAATTGATCTACTCCCGCCATCTCTACTGGAGCCAGGTAAGGGACTCGAACCCCCGACCTGCTCATTACGAATGAGCCGCACTACCAACTGTGCTAACCTGGCTTAACGATTGGTTACGTAGTATACCAAAGACTGGGCGATAAAGTCAATGGCGATTTTGCATTTTTTAACGCACTATCGCCTTTCGCGCTTCCTCGAGATCGCTGAATTCACCGCCTGCGATCATTTGAACGATTAGATTTCCGATCGCAGTACCCTCCGTCGGCCCCGCAAAAACCTCAAGGCCCGTCGCTTCGGCGGTAAGCGCGTTTAAATACTTGTCCTTGCTGCCGCCACCGACGATATTGATCGAGGTGTATGTCTTGCCGGTAATGAACGACAAGGTCGATATCGCCGCGGCGTAACATTCGGCGAGCGAATTGTAAACGCACTGCATAAGCTCGCCGATGGTCGAAGGCGCTTCGCCCTCCGCCGCCGCCGCCGCAAGCACTTCGCCTATCATTGACTCGGGATTCATAAAGCGCTGCTCGTTGACATCGATCGTGACATTGTATTGCGCCGCTCCACGCGCCATCATCTCCAGTTCGGCAAATGAATATTTACGACCAGGCTCGTAATCACTTATTTTTAAAAGAGCCTCTTTCTTGGCATCTCCGCCCTTACCCTCGACATACTCGACCTGGTTTAGTTCGCGGCGGATCGACTGGATCATCCAAAGACCCATGATGTTTTTAAGATACCTGTAACGGCCCCAGGCGCCGCCTTCGTTGGTGAAATTCGCTTCGCAGCTCTCGCTCGTCGTAATCGGTGCGGTATTTTCGACCCCGAGGAGCGACCAGGTTCCACTTGAAAGGTAAGCCGCCTTGTCATCGCGCGCAGGAACGGCGAGATACGCGCTAGCTGTATCGTGCATCGCGGGAAGAACAACTTTAACTCCCTTATACTCGCCGACGACCGCACCGGGCATTTCAAGCTTTCCGAAAATTCGCTTAGGCAGCCCCAGTTTTTCGATAAGATCGAAATCCCAATCCTTTTTAACGGCGTCGAGGAGTGCCGTCGTGGAAGAATCGGTATATTCATGGACAATGTTGCCCGTTAGACGGTAATTGAGATATTCGGGCATCATAAGGAAATGAGACGCTTTCTCGAGCTGATCAGGCGACTCCTTCTTTAGGGCCCAAAGCTGATAAACGGTATTGTAACTCGCCTTCTGGATGCCTGTGCGCGAATAAAGATCGACAAAAGGAAGTATCTGCGCCTCAATTTCAATATCAGCATTTTTCGTGCGGTCGTCGCGGTACGCAACGGCATCGGAACACATTTCGCCCTTGTCGTCCAGAAGGACAAAGTCGACACCCCATGTATCAATGCCGATCGACTCTATTTCATATTTTGAAATAGCCTCGTCGATGCCGGCCTTCACCGACTCGACCAGTTTCTCGACATCCCAACAGTCATGGCCGTTTTTGCGGACCTGGCCGTTGTCAAACCGATAAATCTCTTCAAGACAAATCTGACCGTCCTTGACGGTGCCGAGAATATGGCGGCCGGAACTCGCCCCGATATCAATTGCTAAATAGTTTTTCATGAACACTATTATAACAATTTTCCGACAAAGTTAAAATGCAAAATTCTTTTAGAGGCTAAAGCCTATTGCTATCAGGCTCAATCCGACAAGCGCCAGGAGGCCTCCAAAGACATAGGCTCTGGTTTTCTTCGCAAGAAGGAAAGACAGGAACTTCTCCGCCCTCCACGGATAAAACATTCCGTACATGCCGATAATGACGATGATGTAGGCGACATAGACAAAGACGTCAACCGGCGCAAAGATTGTACCTGCCGGAGGACGATATGCGTGCGCCGTCCTGAATAGGGAGGCCGGCATAAGCATCATAAGCCCGGTAAGAGCGCGAACCGAAAGGTTCTTCGGCATCCAGATTATCGTAAGATACGATAAAACCGCGGCCATGATCCAAAGCTGGAAAGGAAAAATTTTCAAGAGATTGTCGAAAGCTGCGATGCCGATTATGTCGCACTCGTAAGCAGTCCAAAACCACGCGGCAACAGTAAGAACGGCCGCCACGATCTTATTGTTCTCAAACCAGTTTGAAAAGCGTTTCGCAGATTCAAGTGAAAAAAGCACAACCCCGCCAAAGGCGAGGATCGGCAAGCCTAAAATAAGACCCCAAAAAATCATTTTTGTAAACTTTGAGTGAAAAAAAATGGAGGTGGGAAGCGGAGTTGAACCGCTGTAAGCGGATTTGCAGTCCGCGACCTAACCGCTCGGCCATCCCACCTTCGTAAGTTGGTTGACAGATATTATATCATATCCGCAACGAACCT
>JAGCJE010000110.1 GCA_017648225.1 Kiritimatiellia bacterium
CGAGTGGTCGGCGTACATATTCCAGTATTATATCGAGCCGGACAAGCGTATACCGCTCACGAAAACGGGAATACTCCGGAGCGAAACGCGTATGCAGCTGGTAGCCGAAAAAGGCCAGGACGGCGCGAGAGCATACCGGCAGCTCATATATGAAGCGTTTCCGGATGAACAGACATATACGGACTGGTTCCGGTATCTGTTCCGCGGCGGTTTCGTACATGCTAATTGTCTCATGACGGGCTTTACGATCAGGCCGAAGAAGTCCGATAAAAATCCCTTTATTGACGGATACGACATAACGAGCAGCTACCCGAAGGAAATGTTATTCGAGCCCGAATATCCGCTCACGCCGTTCGTAGAAACGCCGTTCGACGAAAAGCTGCTCAAAACGAAATGCTGCATAATGCGCGTACGGTTCCACGATATACGCCGGCGCTGGTCTCACTCGATCGAGTCAAGATCGAAAGCTATCATCTGCGAGGATAGCAGCTACACCAAATGTATTTTTGATAACGGACGTATCGCGCAGGCCGGTGTACTCGAAGTGATGATAACGAACATCGACTACGATATGTATAAGCTCTTCTACACGTGGAGCGACGCGGAAGTGCTCGAGTTTAAGACGGCTGAAAAAGGATATCTGCCGATATTCATACGCCGGACGCTCGCGAAGTATTACAAGCTCAAAGCGCAGCTGAAACGTGACGGCAAGAACGACACGCCCGAGTATGCTATCGCGAAGCAGAAAGTCAACAGTTTCTTCGGTATGATGGTAACGCGTATCGAGCTCGACAAGATCAGCTACGACAACTTGTTGCAGGAATGGCACGTTGCTGAAAAGGAGCTCGATTTCTCCGAAGAGATAAAGAGCCTTTTCCTGCTTCCGCAGTGGGGCATATTCTGCACGGCGCTGGCCCGCCGTTCCCTGCTCACGGTAACGGCCCGGATAACGGAAGCTATCGGCTACGGAGCCGGCGAGGATGGAGCAGGCGTTATTTATAACGATACCGACTCGATAAAGGTCTACGACCCGCAGGGAAAAGCCGCGAAGATCATCGAAGAATATAACGCGGAGATCGAGAGCAGGCGAGCAGCTGCGCGGCTCACGTCGCCGGAGTTCGACGGGCTCGGCTGCTACGACCATGAAGCACAGTATACACGCTTTAAGACGCTCGGAGCAAAGCGTTATCTCACGGAAGAACACGGAAAGATAAAAGCGACTATCGCGGGCCTGCCGAAACAGTCCATCCTAAAGGTGGCCGGGGATCCGTTCGAAGAATTCGACCTTGACGGCATGACGCTGGAAGCTGCCGTATCTCTGAAAAAGACTATCAGCTACAACGACGAGCACACGCAGGCGATAGTAGACGGCGAGCTCATGCAGGAAGAGAGCAGCGCCGGGATCTACGACATATCGTTCACGATGAATCTTGATAAAGCCTATTATGCTATCGTTACGGATGGCCTGGCGGAAAGGGTGAGGAAATATGGCGACTAAAAAGAAAGCGCCGGAGCTGCCGGCGATCGAGCGGGAACCGCTCACGTATTACGACGGACATCCGCGGCACGGTTACGTTATCGACTGGCCGGAGATCTTCCGATTATATAACGCGCTCGGCTGCCCGTCGGAAGTATTTAACCCGTCCACGATCCCGATCGAGGACGCTGCGTGGTTCGTCCTGACTTCCGAACGTAACACCGGTAAGACTACGAACCTGGTACTAATAGCAATGCTGCTGTGGATGAAATACGGAGCGATAAGCGCGTACATAAGGCAGTCTGACGAAATGGTAACGCCCAAAGAAATGAAAAACTTCATGAACGTTATCATAAACAACGGCTACGTTCCGAAGATCACGAACGGCCAGTATAACGGCGTCCGGTATTGGGCTAGGCATTATACCTTTGTCCGCTGGGCTCCGGATGGATCAAAGGAAGCGGAGAGCGATCCGTTTTTATGGGTGGGTGCTTTGAACGAGCACGAAACGTATAAATCGACGCTCAACCTGCCGACGTGCAATCTTATCATATACGATGAATTCATAAGCTCAA
>JAGCJE010000111.1 GCA_017648225.1 Kiritimatiellia bacterium
GCCGAATGGTATCAGGGTAAGATGATTGCGGGTAAGGAGACTTATTTAAGCCATCATAAGAAATTTTACGGTGACGCTCCCTACGCCAATTTCGCCGCGAATTTCAAGGCGCGATTCTACAATCCCGCCGAGTGGGCGAGCCTTTTTAAGCGCGCAGGCGCCAAATACGTCGTTCTGACCTCCAAGCATCACGACGGATACGCTCTCTGGCCGAGCGCCCAGTCGCCCTACTTCAATTCTGTCGTGCTCGGTTCCGGGCGCGATCTTGCAGGCGAATTCTGCAAGGCGATGCGCGAGGCTGGTCTTAAGCGCGGCTTTTATTTCTCGATGCTCGAATACGCCAATCCCCAATATCCGGGCGGACGCGATTCGAAGAGAACCGAAGCCTCGCTTTCGATTGCCGATTGGAATCGATTCGTAAACTTCCCCCAGCTTAAGGATCTCGCCGACCGCTACGAGGCCGACATTATCTGGCCTGACGGCGAATGGGATTATACGGGTGACGAGCACGGTTCGGCCGGTTTTCTCGCGTGGCTTTACAACGATTCGAAGGTTAAGGATACCGTCGTCGTAAACGACCGCTGGGGTAAGGATACGCGCGGCCGTCACGGCGGACATTACACGACGGAGTATGGCCACGGCGCAAGCGCGATAAAGGATACCGGCGTTATGCATCCGTGGGAAGAGTGCCGCGGTATCGGCGGCAGCTTCGGCTACAATCAGTTCGAGACGACTGAACATTACATGTCGCGCACGAGGTGCATTAGGACTCTCGTCAGCACGGTATCGCGCGGCGGCAATCTTCTTCTCAATGTTGGCCCCGACGCCGACGGGCGCATTCCCGCGATTATGGAAGATCGCCTCCTTGCGATCGGCGAGTGGCTGAAGGTTAACGGCGACGCCATTTACGCGACGACTCGTGCTAACATTAAGAGCAACGATAAGGATGTTTATCTTACCGCGAAGGGAGATAAGCTTTATGTGATCGACTTTAAGCGCAATGCGTCTACCATTAAACTTCAGGGGTTGGATGATGTTCTTTCCGTAGAATTGCTCGGCTCGAAGAATACTGTTGTAAAATATTCGACAAAGGGTGGCAATCTCGCTATCACCCGCGCCGTTCTCTCATCCGCAGATGCGCCTTGCGATCATGCTTGGGTTTATGTCGTCAACCGCGGCAAAAAGAATCCCGCTCGTTATCCCGCCAACGCGACGCTTAAGTCGGGCGATGGTCCGCTCGTTCAGGCTCATCGCGGCGGCAAGGGTGAGTTCGACGACAATGCGGTCGGAGCCTTTAAGAACAGCCTTAAAAAGGGCGTCAGGGGCTTTGAAATTGATGTTCGTTTTTCGAAGGACC
Organism: Kiritimatiellia bacterium; assembly: GCA_017648225.1. GTDB lineage: Bacteria > Verrucomicrobiota > Kiritimatiellia > RFP12 > UBA1067 > UBA1067. The sequence goes on from JAGCJE010000111.1 coordinate 1,358, forward strand.
GTAAGCTCGTCGTTATGCACGACGGTAAGGTCGACCGTACGACCGACGGAACGGGCGAAGTGGAGTCTCTTACTTTAGAGGAACTTAAGAAATTCCGCCTCGAGGCCTCGTCCGAGCCGATTCCGACGGCTGAGGAAGCTTTCGAGGTCTTTCGCGGGCGCAAGGATTTCTTTATTGAAATCGAAATGAAGGCTTATCCGAGCAAGTTCTACGACAGATACGTTCTTGAGGAATATTGCCGTAAACTCAATGTCGCCGCGCGAAAGATTCTCGCGCCCGGCACTTACGCGTTCACGTGTTTCAACCGTGGTACGCTCGAGACGATGCGCCGCGTCGATCCGTCGGCTCCTCTCGGTCTTATTACGCATGACGCCTTAAACGAAGATCACATCGCGCTCGCGCTCAAACTCGGCTGCTGCAGTGTCGCTCCTTCAGGCAGGACCACGAAGAGAATGGTCGATCGCGCCCATGAGGAGGGGCTTACGGTTTGTCTTTGGCCGGCGCCCTGCAAGGCCGACTGGGATCAGCTTAAAGAGAAGGGTGCCGATCGCGTAACGAGCGATTATCCCGTACTTTTAACTAAAAAGATTACCGGAAAACCCATTAAGCTCGTTGCTCTCGATCTTGATGCGACATTGTGCCAGCATAGATCGACTCCGCCCGCGGAGAATCTCGCCGCGCTCAAGAATCTTGAAAAACAGTACAAGTGCATTATGGTCGGCGCGGGTAATGCGCCTCGTATCTACAAGCAGATGGGTAACTATCCGATCGATATCGTAGGCAATTACGGCATGCAGATTGCCGAGGCCGCCGATGGAAATTTCCGCATCGTAAAGCAGATAACGAATAACGTCGATAAGGCATTCTTCCTCGAGAAGTGCGATTATCTCCGCAAGAAATACGGTTATACCGAATATAGCGGCAAGCCCGTTGAGTTTCACGCGAGCGGAATGGTTACGTTCGGTCTTCTTGGTACTTCCGCCCAGGCCGAGCAGAAGGTGACTTTCGATCCCGACCGCAAGAAGCGCCGCGCGATGTACCCTGAAGTATTGGAGATTTTCAAGGATTATTCCTGCTATATTGGCGGGTCGACCTCTTTCGATTTTGCGGGTAAGGAGTACAACAAGTACGACGCGACCGTCCGCTGGGCGGCCGAGCACGGCATCGCCCCCGACGAGATCGTCTTTATCGGCGACGACTTCGCGGACGGCGGCGGCGACAGCCACATCCGCATCAAAGGCATGGACTACATTCTGATAACCGATTTTAACGCTTTTCCCTGGAACGTACGAGTCCTCGCCGAGTAATGTCCGTTTCGCCCGGTTTGCGTGTTATGGGGGAAATTTGGTACAATACTTGACAATATAGTAGGGTTGTTTCAATTGTAGAAAGGTTGAATAAAAATGAGCAATTTTTATACCGATAACGCTGATATCGAAAAGACTCTCGACGCGGTCGATTTGAGCGAGGTGGCGGAGCTTTGCGAAGAGGGCTTTCGTTTCGCGAAGGAATACGATTTCGCGCCTAAGACCCGCGAAGAGGCGATCGACAACTATAAGCGCGCGCTTTCTGTCTGCGGCGACATTATCGGTAATAGAATCGCTCCGACCGCCGAAGAGACGGACAGGGTCGGCAATATTCTCAATGAGGACGGTACGGTAACGTACGCTCCCGGTATTAAGCTCGCCGTTGAGCTTCTCGGCCGCTCCGGCCTTTCTGGCTGCACGATTCCCTATTACCTGGGCGGACTTAACATGCCCTGCACGATTCTTACCGCCTGCAACGATATCGTTTCGCGCGGCGACGCGGCGCTCATGAACATTTTCGGTCTTCAGGGTATCGCCGAGACGATCAACTCGTTCGCGTCCGAAGAAATCAAGAAAGACTACGTTCCTAAACTTTGCGACGGTACTTGGACCGGTGCGATGGTTCTTACCGAGCCAGACGCTGGCAGCGACCTTCAGAGCGTAAAGACGACCGCGTGGCAGGATGAGAACGGCAACTGGTTCGTAAACGGCGTAAAGCGCTTTATCACCAACGGCTGCGGCGATGTTCTTCTCGTTCTCGCCCGCACCGAGCCCGAGTTTTCCGACGGTCGCGGCCTCAGCTGCCTTCTGGTCGAGAAGTGTCCCGAGATCAAGGTCCGCCGCCTCGAGCATAAGCTCGGTATCAACGGCTCGCCCACGTGCGAAATGGTTTTCAACAACGCTCCCGCGAAGCTCATCGGTCAGCGCAAGCGCGGTCTTATCACCTACGTTATGGCGCTCATGAACGGCGCGCGCGTCGGTATTTCCGCCCAGGGTACGGGTATCGGCGAGGCGAGCTACCGCGCAGCGCGCGATTACGCCGCCGCCCGCAAGCAGTTCGGCGTAACGATCGACAACTTCCCCGCGCTCCGCGAGCTTTTGAGCGATATGTCCGTCGAGCTTCAGGCCTCGCGTATTCTCGCTTACTATTCTTCAAAGTCTGTCGACCTTGAGTTCGGTCTTACTAAGAAGTTCGAGTCCCTTAAGGGTACGCCTGAATCTCAGGATGTCCGCAAGCGTATGAAGCTTTACGCGGCGTTCAACAAGATGCTTACGCCTATGGCCAAGTATTACGCCTCTGAAATGTCGATGCGCGCTTCGAACGGCGCCGTCGCGGTTCTCGGCGGTTCGGGTTATATGAAGGATTATCCCGTCGAGCGTTACCTGCGCGACGCGCGTATCACGACGATTTACGAGGGTACTTCCCAGCTTCAGGTCGTCGCCGCAATCGCGGGCGTAATGGCGGGCCTCTACAAGGACGTCGTCGCCGATATTCTTAAGGACGTCGAACTTACCGACGCGCTTAAGGCTAAGCTTGAGAAGGTTAACGCGCTTTCTGCAGAGCTCGACGGCGCGGTTGAATTCGTAAAGAATCATCCCGATTCCAAGATGTACCACGATCTCCACGCCCGCCAGCTCGTTGACGCCGCCATCGGCGTTATCGTCGGTGCGCTCTTTATCCGCTTCGCGGCGAAATTCGCCGAGAAGGAGGTCGTACTCGACTACTGGCTCGCGACGAAGTATCCGAGCCTTTATGCTGAGCTCGCGAAGGCGAAGAGCGGCTACACCGACTCGGTCGTGAACTTCGAGGCGCTCGCGCCTGCCGTGACGCTCGCCGACTAAAGCGCGCTGAAAATCCGCTTTGTCGCCTGCTGAAAGGCCTCAAGGCGGATTTAATGGTTTTTTCTTTCGTTTGAATCGTGTGCGGCAATGAGACGGGGCGCTGCCCCGTCTCATTGCCTAGACCTTTCTAACTCCATCACTCCACCACTCTGTCGCTAAATTATGATATAATATCCAAGATTTTTCAAAAAGAGATTTTTTCAAAAAACGATAAAAAGTTCAAGAACAATGATGGACAAGCATTACGACGCTAAGTCAGCTGAAGCAAAGTGGTATCCGCTTTGGGAGAAGAATGGTTATTTTCATCAGGAGCCTCGCGATGGAGAGAGCTATTCCGTTGTAATCCCGCCGCCGAACGTGACGGGTATTCTTCATATGGGTCACGCGCTCAACCAGACGATTCAGGATATTCTCGTCAGGTGGCGCCGTATGCAGGGTAAGAATACGCTTTGGCTTCCCGGTACCGACCACGCTGGCATCGCGAC
>JAGCJE010000112.1 GCA_017648225.1 Kiritimatiellia bacterium
TCAGAATGAGAAAGGCGGAATGGGCGGAGCGCTTCTTCTGATCGTATGCATAGTCGTTCCGCTGGTGGCGTTGTTGCGTTTGCTGCTGATGTATCTCAATCATTACTGCCTCAGTTGGGCGGGAGCGCATGCCGTAGCCGATCTGCGTCAGGATCTTCTGGAGCATGTTCAAAAGCAGAATCTCCAGTTTTTCGGGCGCGTAGACGTCGGGCAGCTGATGACGCGTATTTCCGGCGATCCGCAGCAGGTTCAGACGATTCTTTCGACCATGCTTTCCGAAGTCGCGATGGCGCCGTTCGAGATTTTCGTCGCGGTCGGCTTTATCGTGTGGTTTGCGTTCGCCAACAACATGATGGCGACGCTGCTTCTCATTCTCATCGGATTCCCGCTTTTCGTTCTGCCTATTCAGATGATCGGTAAGCGAGTTAAAAAATGGGCCCGCCGCGCCATGGAGCGCGGGTCAATGATCGGCGCGAAGATTCATGAGATTCTGACGTGCATCAAGGTTGTTAAAAGTTACAACACCGAGGAGTTCGAGAATAAACGCTATGCCGAGACCAACAAGTACCTTCTCAAGTCGACTATGAGGGGTCTTCGCATCGGGCTTATGGTCGGCCCGTCGTGGAGACCATCGGCATAATTCTCATCTGCGCGTTTCTCGTCTGGTGCTTTGCGACCGACGTCAAGATTTCCGACGTCGTGCCGATGCTTGCGCCGCTGCTTATAATCTACAAGCCCGTTAAGCAACTTTCGAAACTTCAGGTGCAGATCGAAACCTCGATGGCCGCTCTGGCGCGTATCTATTCGGTTCTCGATCTCGAGATGGAATTGCCCGAAAAGGCCGACGCCGCGTCAAAGAAAACATTTGACGATAAGATTGTGTTCAATGGAGTATCGTTCAAGTATGACACTGCGGAAAGCGACGCGGTAAAATGCGCGGACTTCGAGCTGCCGCGCGGCAAGATGGTGGCGGTGGTCGGAGGGACTGGCTCAGGAAAGTCGACCCTGTCGGGACTGCTCGCGCGTTTCTATGATCCCCGCACGGGAACGGTTACGATGGACGGAAAGGACCTTCGCGACATCAAGGTGGCTGATTTGAGAGTGCTTATCGGAGCCGTGACCCAGGAGGCGCTTCTTTTCAATGATACGATCGAAGAGAATATCCGTTACGGAACGCCGAACGCCACGCACGAGGAGGTCGTCGCCGCCGCGAAGCTCGCCAATGCCCACGACTTCATCATGTCGCAGCCCGAGGGGTATAACCGTATCGTCGGCGAGAAGGGATTCGCGCTTTCCGGAGGTGAGCGTCAACGCATCGCCATCGCGCGTGCGATTCTTCGTAATCCTCCGATATTGATTCTCGATGAAGCAACAAGTGCGCTCGATACGGTGACCGAGCGGCTCGTTCAGGACGCACTTGCGAACCTGATGAAGAATCGAACGGTGTTCGCTATTGCTCATCGCCTTTCGACAATTCGCAATGCCGATTTAATACTCGTTATGGATCACGGGGAAATCGTCGAGCGCGGAACCCACGACGAGTTGTACGCGATGGACGGCGTCTATCGCAAGCTCTGTGATATGCAACACCAGAAATGAAAAAAATTCCAGCAGCAGAAGAACTTAATAACCTTTTTCTCGAAGGGAAGATGGAGCGTCTCGGCATGGGGTCGCGTCGGACGTGTTATAAGATTCCTGGAACAAAATTCTGCGTTAAATGCTATAGGTCGGATGATGAAATAAAAGAGGGGAAGTACGA
>JAGCJE010000113.1 GCA_017648225.1 Kiritimatiellia bacterium
GACGGTAAGAGTTATGTTATCAGGCTTGAACTTTCGCATACTGGCGAGTCCTTGAAGCCCTGGGCCGATCTTATTCTCGCTCCGCCGCGTCCGCGCGTTTTCAAGAGGCTTCTCCCGCAGCTCGCCGCGATGGGGGTCGGCGATATTGTTCTCGTTGGCGCTAAAAAGGTCGAGAAGGCGTTCTGGGGTGCGACGGTGCTGAAGGAGGAGAATTACCGTCCGCTTCTCGTCGACGGGCTCATGCAGTCTGGTACGACGATCGTTCCGCGCTTAGAGCTCAGGCGCAATTTCGTCAGGTTTATCCGCGAAGAGCTCGATTCGCTTTATCCGGACTCGACGCGCATCGTCGCCCATCCGTACAACGCCGAACCGATCGGCGATCCGCCGGAAGGTCGTCTTCTGATAGCGATCGGCCCCGAGGGCGGCTGGACCGGCGATGAAGTTGAACTTTTGAAATCAAAAGGTTTTCAGTGCCGCTCTCTCGGCGGAAGAATTTTAAGAACAGATACGGCGACGATCGCGTTGCTGGCAAAATTAAACAACGAAAAAGCAGAAGGAAAATAGAAATGTTGAAATGGATGGATTCTTTGCGTAACCGCTCGCTTATGCGTTTAGCGTCGTTCACCGACGAGGAGATGCTCGATCTCGTCGACCTCGCCGCCCAGCTCAAGGCCCGCCGCGCGGCCGGCGTCAGGGGCGATCTTCTCAAACGCAAGAATATCGCGCTCATTTTCGAGAAGTCCTCGACCCGTACCCGCAATTCGTCCATCATCGCCGTGCGCGATGAAGGCGGCGGCGCCGAATATCTGACGCGCCCCGACATCCACTTCGGAAAGAAGGAGTCGGTTAAGGATACGGCCCGCGTTCTCGGCCGCATCTACGACGGAATCCTCTTCCGCGGATTTTCCCAGAAAACCTGCGAAGAGCTCGCCGAATATTCCGGCGTTCCCGTCTGGAACGGTCTTACCGACGATTACCATCCGACCCAGATTCTCGCCGATCTTCTGACGATAAAGGAGACGTTCGGCTCACTTAAGGACTGCACGGTCGCGTACGTCGGCGACGGCCGCAACAACGTCGCAAATTCGCTTATGATGGGTTGCGCCAAGGCGGGCGTGAGATACGTCTGCTGCACGCCGAAGGAGCTCTGGCCGGACGAGGCCGTTCTCGCCGAGGCCGAGGAGGTCGCCAAGCGCAACGGTGTCGACATCCGCGTTTTCGACGATCCCGTAAAGGGCGTCAAGGGCGCGAACGTCCTTTACACCGACGTTTGGGTTTCGATGGGCGAGGAGTCGAAGACGGCTGAGCGCATCAAGATGCTCCGCCCCTATCAGATCAATATGGATCTTATGCGCGCTACCGGCAATATTGACGGCAAGCTCATGTTCCTCCACTGCCTGCCGGCATTCCACGACTTCAATACGGATGTCACGAAGGATACGGGCGCTCTTGAGGTTACGGACGAGGTTTTCGAGTCGAAGTATTCCAAGGTCTTCGATGAATCCGAAAACCGCATGCATACGATTAAGGCGCTTTTCGTTTCGGCCCTCTGCGACCGCGCGACAATTTAAAGGATTTGAAAATGCAGAATTTTCCCGACTGGAACCGGTTCACTCCTCAGTTCGTCGAGGCGCGGATGCCCGAACTTCTCGCCGCCGCCGATAAGGCCGTCGCTGATATCGAGAACTTAAATCCGTCTTCCTACGACGAGCTGATTCCGAAACTCGACGACGCCACGAGAGAAGTCGGTCGGATGTGGGGCATGCTCACTCACATGACTTCCGTCATGAATTCAGAAGAGTGGCGGAAACTCGAAGAGAAATTCCAGCCGGGAATGATCGCGTTTTCACTCCGCACCGCCCAGTCAGAAAAGATTTACAGCGCCGCGAAGAAGATTCTCGATTCGTCCGTGTTCGAGGGTGAAACGGGCGCGACAAAAAAGCGCATCTTAAATGAGATGGTGAAGTCCGCCGAACACGCGGGCATTGCGCTAAAGGGCGAAAAGCGCGAACGCTTCAATGCGATACGCGCGGAACTCGCGAAGCTCGCGATGGATTTTTCAAACGCCGTTCTCGACGCGACGAACGCGTTCAAGTACGAAAAGAACGGCGTAAACTACACGATCGACGACGCTAATTATCCTCAGACGATGAAGGAATGCGCCGATCGTGAAGTGCGTGAAGTTCTTTACCGCGCCCGCGCATCGCGCGCCGGCGACAATACGCCGCGCATCACGAAAATTCTCGCATTGAAGCGCGAACTCGCGGCGCTTCTCGGATTTGAAGATTACGCGGCGCTTTCGATCGACGCGAAGTCGGCACCTTCGGTGAAAGCCGTTTACGACATGTTCGACGAGCTTGATTCGGCGACGGTGAAAATCGCCGAAGAGGAGAAGAAGGAGCTCGAATCTCTTGCGGCTGAATTTCTCGGTGAAGGCGTCAAGGCAGAACCGTGGGATTTCGCTTTTCTCGCGGAGCGCCTGAGAGAGAAAAAGTATTCCTACAGCGAAGAGGAACTCAAGAAGTATTTCGAGGTAGAGGATGTGTTCGCAGGGCTCTTTAAAATGACGAAGTTTCTCTTCGGAGTTGACGTTGTCGAATTGAAGGGAGACGACAAGCCGAGCGTATGGCATGAAGACGTCAGATTCTTCGCGCTTAAGGAAAATGGAGAGGATATCGCATGGTTCTATGCCGATCCTTTCGTCCGCAACGGGCTTAAGCGCGGCGGAGCGTGGATGAACGAATTCGGCAACCGTAACGATAGGCTCGGTCTTAAGCCTGTCGCGCTTATGGCGCTTAATTTTCCTGAGCGTGACAAGAACGGAAAGTGCTATCTTCCTTTCCGTGAAGTCGAAACGGTGTTCCACGAGTTCGGCCACGCGCTTCAGTGCATGCTTACGCGCGTCGGTGAAGAGGACGCCGCGGGCATCAATCTCGTCGAATGGGACGCCGTCGAAGTCGCCAGCCAGTTTATGGAGAACTGGTGTCTCGACGACCGTACGGGGCTCGTCGTTCCAGAAGACCTTAAAAAGCGCGTTCTCGCGGCGAAGAATTTCAGAGCCGCGTCGTTCTGCCGCCGTCAGCTCGCGCTCGGTAAGACAGACATGGATCTTTATACCGCGAAAGCAGAAGTCGATCATGATGCGGTGAAACGCGATGTATTCACCCATTTCGGCATGCCGCTTACGGACGACGACCGCTTTTTGTGCTCGTTCACACATATTTTCGGCGGAGGGTACGCGGCTGGATATTACAGCTACAAGTGGTCCGAGATCATGAGCGCCGACGCGTACGGCGCGTTCGAGGAGGCTGGGCTCGATAACGACGAGGCTGTTCAGGCGGTAGGACGCAGACTGCGCGAGACGATCTACGGCCTCGGCGGATCTAAGAGCGCCTATGACGTCTTTATAGAATTCCGCGGACGCAAGAGCGACGTGAAGGCGCTTTTAAGGCAGCAGGGTCTCGGTTGAGGGATATGTTTCGTTTTACACGAATCGGCTATATTATGGTATAATTAAACAATGAATTTGCGATATTTTTCGATATATTCCGTTATATTGGCGGTTACTGTCTTTAACGCGTCGAATTTAGAGGCTGAAACAGCCGATTCTGTCAATGCAGCAGAGCCGGTTTTGGAATCTGCCGAGATTTCCACAAATTCAATAACGCTCGATCCAAATACGATTTCATTAGCGACTGTTGATGTTTTTGCGTCTGATCCAATCGTTAAACTAGCCCAATCCGTCGGTACCGCCGCCGTGGCGGCGCAGGTCGCGGAAGAAGCCAGATTAAAGGCCGAGGGCGAAGAGAAGTCCGCCAAAGAGGCGAAAGAAGAGGCCGATTTAAAAAGACGCAGGATCACATCGCGCGTTTTTAGGCTTAACAACGTAAGCGCTGATGAAGTGGCCAACAGGCTTAATACGATGTGGACAGGCGATTTCGGCGTTACGTGGAAAGTCTCTAAAATAGCCCAGGCATTCACCGAATCGAACTGTGTGGTCGTCACCGCGCCAGCGATGATTCTCGACGCCTGTGCCGAGATTATCCGCAATATAGATGTTGAGGTTCCTCAGGTCTATATTGAAGCGCGATTCATCGAACTTTCCAACAACGCCTCACATAAACTCGGTATCGACTGGCAGATGTTAGACGGGATGAAGGGCTCTCTTGCTCTTGAGGCAGGTTGGAACGAACGCAAAATGGACGGAGTTTCTTCGTATAGAAGTTCGGACGGATCTTATGAAATCGGAACGTTAAAGGATGTAAACGGCAATGTAATAGAGCCGAGTCAAAAGTCCGCGAACCTTTCATACGTCAACGGCACGATAGGAATGTCGGAGCTTTCGCTCATACTCCGCGCGCTTGAATCGAGCGAAGACGCGAGAACTTTCTCCAATCCCAAGATTATCGTATCGTCCGGCAAGAAGGCGACAGTCGATATGACGACGAAATATCCGAACGTCACGATTTCGGCGAAGCGTACGACGAGCGGGAGTTCCGATTCTCTCGACCTTTCGATGAACATGGCGGCGATTCCGGGTGAAGACAAGTTCATGTTCGCAAAGGAAGCCTTCTTCAGCTGGGGTATTGAACTTGAGGTGACGCCCCGCATAAGTTCAAACGGGCTTATCAACGTTTCGATCGTTCCCACGATTTCAAGCCTTACGGATTGGGTTACCGCGGGCGCGAGCGATACCACCGACAAAAAGGACAACAACGCAGGAACTTATTCCGCTAAATATCCCGTCATAGACGTTCAGCGGCTTGTGACGGAATTCAATATGGCGTCAGGTTCAACGGCTGTTATCGGTGGACTTTCGCTTACGGTCGAAACCCAAAAGGATAATGGCATACCGTGGCTTAGAGACGTATGGTGGATTGGTCCAAAGCTTTTTGGGTCGAAGGTTCGTGTTAAGGAACAGCGCGAGATTATAGTTTTCGTTACTGTTGGGATAGTTGACCCCAAGAATATCCAGAAGGACGCGGGGCTGCCGAAAAATGCCGTTCTCGGTCGACAGTATACGAATGACACGAGGCGGGAGCCCGGCGACAGAAAAAGAACGCTGGCGGAGGGTATGAGGTCGCTGGACTTGAGAAGTCTTGAAGAGCAGTATGCCGATCCCAGACGGACGAACAGGGTTGAAAAATCCTCTTTCACGGTGCCTATTCCTTTCACTAAGGATCCGAATTACAAATCTAAAAATAACAACAACAACTAAGGAGATAAATGAAGTTGAAAACACTGATGATGGCGGCGACGATTGTTTTTTCCGCTACGGTTATGGCCGACAAGGTCGTTCTCGTTTCGGGATCGCAACTTACAGGTAAGGCCGGCGATGTTGTAGGCGATTCTATCAAGTTCGTTTCCGACGATCTCGGAGAGGTGGTGATAAAACTCGACAAGATCAAAACTCTCGAATCCTCACGGGAACATGTCGTTCAATATACAGATCTTACCACCGAGAAGAAGTCTCTTGCCGTCAAGGATGGGGCTTTCGTTGAAGGTGAGAAGAAATTGGATATGTCAAATGTCAAAGCCGTCGATCCTGTTGTCGAGACGTGGCACGGAAGCGTCAATCTCGCGGCCTCGATGGCGCGCGGCAATACCGTTTCCGAAAATGCGAGCCTCACGGCCGATCTGAGCCGTCGTTGGGAAAAGCATCGTTTCACGTCCGCTCTCGGATATTATTTCGCCCAGAGCGGCGATACGAAGGCCGATAAGCAGAAAACGGAAAACCGTTTTGAACTTTCCGCTCAGGAGGACTATTTCTTCTTTACGAAGCTTTACGGTTACGTGAACGGCAAGTACGAAATCGATCAGATCATGGATCTCGATTATCGTATCCGTCTCGGCGCCGGTCTCGGTTACCAGTGGCTCGAGGGTGTTGATGTCGCCGGGCTTGGCAAGATGAGCTTCAATCAGGAAGTCGGCGGAACATGGGTCAAAGAGAGGTATGCCCACAGCTATGGCGATGATTTTGCGACCGTCCGCTACGCCCATCATTACACCTGGGATTTTGCGAAGACCGAAGGTCTTAAGTTCTTCCACAATTTCGAGTATCTTCCCGATCTCTCCGATTTTGCCGAGAACTACATTATTGACGCTGATATCGGTCTTTCGTGGGCGTTCAGCGCGAATTGGCAGTTCCTCGCCAAGTTCGAGTGGGATTACAAGAGCCAGGTTGCCGAAGGCGTCAAGCACAGCGATTTGAGGTATATCCTCGGCCTTGGCTACAAGTGGTGATTAGCAGTTAGTGATTAGTCGTTAGTGGCTAGTCGTTAGACAACAGAGTAGGATGAGGGTTGCGATCGTATATCCGCCGCTGAAGAGCGATAAGGGAGTCGCTCTTCTTACGCAGAACCGCCAGTTTCAGTGGTTCTCCCGTCCGACCTACATTTTCCCGGTCGTGCCCGCCACGGCGGCGACCATGCTGAAAAACGCGGGCCACGACGTTCTCTTCCTCGATGCGATCGCTTCCGAGATGTCGGTCGACGAATTCGAGCGGACGCTTATAGCGTTTGAGCCGGATCTCGTCGTCATGGAGACTAAAACTCCCGTCGTCAAACGCCATTGGAAGTGGGTCGCGAGGATGAAGGAGATGCTTCCTTTCTTTCCGCGCACCGTTCTCGTCGGCGATCATGTGACGGCAATGCCCGAGGAGTCGATGGAAAACTGCCCGGTCGATTATATTCTTACCGGAGGCGACTGGGACTTTCTTCTCGAAACCCTCGTCAGATCGAATTTCGATCCGTCGCTTTTCGAAACGGGCGTATGGTATCGCGAGAACGGCGTCGCTAAATCGACGGGGCCTTTCCGCCTCGATCACGATCTGAATTCGGCTCCGTGGATCGACCGCGATCTCGTGAACTGGAAGCTTTACGCCAGGAAGAACGGCAACTTCAAGCGCACGCCCGGAACATACATCATGTCCGGGCGCGACTGCTGGCATGCGAAGTGCACCTTCTGCAGTTGGACTACGCTCTATCCGACCTACAGGACGCGCGATCCGATCGATGTCGTCGACGAGATCGAAATGCTCGTTAAAAAGTACGGCGTTAAGGAGATCATGGACGATTCGGGGTCGTTCCCCGTCGGCGAGTGGCTTAAAACGTTCTGCGGCGAAATGATCCGCCGTAAACTTCACCGCAAGGTCCGCATCGACTGCAATATGCGCTTCGGGCGGCTTGAGTATGCCGATTACCGCCTTATGCGCCGCGCGGGTTTCAGGCTCGTTCTTTTCGGAGTCGAGTCCGCGAACCAGTTGACTTTAGACAGGTTCGTGAAGGCTCTTAAAGTCGATGACGTGGAGAAGGGGGCTAAGTGGGCTTCAAAGGCGGGGCTTGCCGTACATCTGACGTTCATGTTCGGTCACGCGTGGGAAGGACCGGCCGAGATCGCAAACACGGTAGCTCTCGCTAGGAAACTTCTCGCCGACGGTCATGCGGCGACTTTGCAGTGTACTCTTACGATACCCTATCCCGGAACGCCGCTTTTCAGGGAACTTAAAGAGACTGACGGTCTTACGACTCTCGATTGGGATGAATACGATCAGCGCACAGCAATCACGAAAACGCCGCACGCATCAGAAGACGATATTAAAACCGCCATACGCGAGGTTTATCGGGGATTTCTTCAGCCCAGGGCGATATGGCATCTTTTCCGGCGCAATCTTTTCGACGTCTCGTTCTATTGGCGCGGACTGAAATATCTTAAAGGTCATTTAACTGATTTTTCAAATAAAGAAAAAAACGGAGCTGAAAATGGGAATGTGGAACAGAACAGCTGAAACGTTGTCCCGCGATGAATTGGCCGCTTTGCAGCTGAAGGGTCTTCAGAAATCCCTTCGCAGAGTCTGGTGCAACGACTTTTACCGCGAGAGGCTCTCCGTAAAGGGTATATCGTCTCCTGAAGACGTCAAATCTCTGGACGATCTTTCGAAACTTCCGTTTTTCACCAAGGACGATTTCCGCGACGCGTATCCTCTTAAGATGAACTGCGTCGACCGCAGGGAACTTATGGAGTTTCATCAGTCCTCTGGCTCCACGGGTACGCCGGTCGTCATGGCGTACACCAAAAACGATTTGAACCAGTGGGCCGAGTGTATGGCGCGCTGCTATGCGATGGCGGGGCTTGAGAAGGGCGACGCGTTTCAGATTATGCCCACGTTTGGCCTTTTCAACGGCGGCTTCGGCTGTTATCACGGCTGCCGCAAGGCTCATCTTTTCTGCGTGCCCGCTTCGAGCGGCAATACCGAGCGTCAGATCAAGCTGATGCGTGATTTTCACGTTAAAGGTTTCTGTTCTGTAGTCTCGTATGTGCCGCGTCTTATCGAAAAGCTCGATGCCGATCCGAACGGCGACTTCGACATTCCGTCGCTTAAGGTAGGCATATTCGGCTCCGAAACTTTCTCCGACGAGCTGCGCCGCAGAATCGAAAAGCGTCTTCACATCGAGTGTTTTGACATTTACGGCATGACCGAGACGGGCGGCATCGGCACGACCGGACAGGACTGTATGGCCCATAACGGAATTCATGTCTGGGAAGATCAGTACATTACCGAAATTATCGATCCCGTCACTGGCGAAGTTCTTCCCGACGGCGAATACGGCGAAGTCGTGTTTACCTCTCTCAATCGCGAGGCTATGCCGATTATCCGCTATCGTACGCGCGATATTTCGCGCATCCTTTCCCGCGAGAAATGCGCCTGCGGGCGCACCTCTCTTCGAATCGACAGGATTACGGGCCGCACCGACGATATGCTTATCGTCAAGGGCGTCAACTTCTATCCGCGTCAGGTCGAAGAGGCTCTTATGGAAATTCCCGGAGTAAAGGACGAGTTTCAGATCGTTCTCGAAGAGCATGACGGAATGACCGACGTCACCGTCAACGTCGAGGCCGAAGAGGGCGTGACGGGCCATATGGTCGCGAAACATCTTCGCGAGAAGCTAGGCTTTCTTCCGAAGGGCGACGTTTTCCCGGTCGGTTCTCTGCCGCGCTCGGAGGGTAAGGCCAAGCGCGTTGTCAGGAAGAATGTTTAAAGGTTTATTTTTCTTAAAAGGATTATGATATGGACCAGGTTGATCGGAGAGACTTTTTAAAAGGTTCCGTTTGTGCAGTTGCCGCAGCTACGGCGACAGTGACCGCTGTTGCGGAGAATTCTAAAACGGAGATTGACAACAGATCGAAACGGATCTCCACCGGTAAACTTATCGTTTCCGCTCCGATTTTGATGAACGCTGCCGAGACTTCGGTAGGCGTCACGTTCGAGGTCGCAGCGGATGCAAGCGGATGGGTCGAATATTCGACTTCGCCCGATATGACAAACGCCGTTCGCGCTTTTTCTGGCTCCAACGGCCTTATGACCGTCGATGACAAACTTGCTCATATCCGTCTTACTGGTCTTAAGCGCGCCACAAGGTACTGGTATCGCATCGGAGCCGACAGGATTTATTACAAAGACGGTTACGGGATGAAAAATCTCGGGTTTGAAACAGATCCGAAAATCCGTTCGTTTTCAACCTTAGGGGCCGATCACAACGGATCGTTCTGCGTTATCAACGATACCCACGACCGTAAACCCGTTCTCGATCTTGTCCTTTCCAAGGTCGCCGAGCTTAAGCCTTCGGCGTTGATTTGGAACGGAGACGCGACGAATTCCACCGAGACAAAGGAGCATGGGATCGAGATATTCCTTCATACTCATAAAAACCATCCGGAGTATGCGGCCGAAACGCCTCTCATGTTCGTAAACGGAAACCATGATCTGCGCGGCAGATTCGCCCGCAGAATGAGCGATCTTTTAATGTTCCGGGATCCCGCTGAAAGATCTGGAGAATTTCACGATTTAGGCCGCAACTTCGTTCAGCGAATCGGCGATATCGCTCTCATCGGTCTTGATACGGGCGAAGATAAGCTTGATACGAATCCGCTTTTTGCCGGTATCTACCAGATGAAGGCGTATCGCGAGAAGCAGACGCGCTGGCTCGCCGAGGCGATTGAAACTCCTGCGGTTAAAACGGCCAAATTTAAAATCGCATTCTGTCACATTCCTCTTTTTGATTCACGCCCCGACGCTAATCCGGGAGATCTTGAACCTGCCGATAAAGCCCCAGGATATCCTAAGGACTGGGCCGCATGGCAGCGCACATGCGCTAATCTTTGGGGTCCGTTGTTTGAAAAAGCGGGAGTACAGCTTGCGATTACGGCCCATCAGCACCGTTTCCGTTATGATCCTCCGGCGACAGGCCGTTCATGGGGTCAGATCGTCGGCGGCGGTTGCGGTATGGATAAAGGCCGTTCAGATTATCCGACCGTTATCGAAGGGCGCGTTGAGGACGGAAAGCTTACGATCGTCGTTCATGATGTTCTTAAAAATAAGGTTGCCGGAAAATTTCAGTTCTCTTGATTTTACGAAAGATTTTACGCTATGAAAAAACCTCTTTTAAATTTTCTTCTTTGTTCTGGCTTTGTAGGGTGTTCTCTTTCAGCCGTCGCGGCAGAAGGCGTATGGATTTCCGTTCCTGAAGCTCCCGTTTATGACGGTGTTGTTACGGTCAAGACCAGAGCCGCCGACGGTACGAGCTGGTTTACGCGTTCGTTCACCAACGATAATGAAATCGTCTCCGCAAAGTGGACCGTTTCAGGTCTCGGAGTTTTTGAAGCGTATGTCAACGGCGTCCGAGTTGGCGAAGATTTTCTCAAGCCTGGTTACACGCATTACGCGAAGACGAAATATTCTTTCACGTACGATGTGACCGATCTTCTTAAAAAGGCTAAAGGCTCTGCGAATATTCTCGCGGCAGAAGTATCGGCGGGTTGGTGGCGCGATAAGATTGTAACGCGTCACTACAACAAGGGGTTTACCGGACGTAAGAGCGCGTTTATCGGTACTCTTGAACTTACGTATAAGGATGGTCGTAAAGAGACGATAGGAACCGATACGGATTTATGGCGTTGCGGTATCGCGGGATCGGTCGTGCAGGCGTCGATTTTCGATGGCGAGACATACGATGCGCGCATTAAAAATCCCGTTCTCGGCGGGGGCTTGAATTCCGTTCCGGAATTGAACAAGGAGTTTAAGGGCGAACTTTTGCCTACGGTAGGAGCGGAGGTTACATTGCGCCGTGATCTCGCCATGACGAGAGGCCCTTATTCGCTCAAGAAGGGTAAGACGATTGTCGTCGACTTCGGTCAGAATTGCGCCGGCGTACCCGAGTTCGTGTTTCGCGCCAAGCGCGGAACCGTTCTTACCGCGCTTCCGGCCGAGATGCTGAACGACGCCGACAAGGGTAAGCGCGGCTGCGACGGGCCTAAGGGTTCCGTTTATCGTGCCAATCTGCGTCAGCCCCAAATTGGAATGTTCGTCAAATATACGTTCTCGGGCGAAGGAACAGAGGTCTATATGCCGCGCTTTACGTTTTTCGGCTATCGTTACATTTCGCTTACTGCGACAGACGATGTCGAAATCGAGCGCATCACTTCAATACCTGTCACCTCCGTCACTAAAGAGATGGAGATCGGAAAAGTTGAAACTGGCGTAAAAGACCTCAACCGTTTTATCGCCAACGTCTATTGGGGGCAGCTCTCCAACTATCTGAGCGTTCCTACCGATTGCCCTCAGCGCAACGAGCGTCTCGGTTGGACGGCCGATACTCAGGTTTTTTGCGAGGCCGGCTCGTTCAACGCCGATACGCGCCGATTCTTCCACAAGTATTCCCGCGATCTTCGCGACAGCCGCTGCCGTCAAGGCGGATATCCTTCCGTCGCGCCATTTGGTCAATACGGTAACGAGACGTTCAGTCTCGGTTGGGCTGATGCTGGCGTAATCGTTCCCTGGACAGTATGGAGACAGTTTGGCGACATCAAGATTCTTCAGGATAACTGGGATGCGATGTCTAAGTTTGTCCGTCGTCTCGACGCCATTAAATATGATGTCGACGGAAAGGGTAACTACATTTACGCCGACTGGCTTTCGTATGAGACGTTTGAGACATGCGGCAATTCGTTCGGTAGCTGGAAAAACTGGAGTAAGCACCCCGACGCGTTGAACTATCGCCGTTACCTTGCCGCTTGCTATTGGCTCTACGATGCGAGACTTATGGTCGAAATGGCCAATGCTCTCGGAAAGACCGAAGATGCAGCGTGGTTCGCCGCGAGCGCCGATCGTGCGCTTAAACATATCCGAGAGAAATATCTCGAGGAGGACGGTCAGCTTCTTAAGCCCATGCGCCATCTGCAGACGGCCAACGTCTTTGCTCTTAAACACGGCATTACGGAGAGTGCGGCGCGCGAAGGCAGTAAGGAGTTGCTCCTGAAGTCCATCCGTGAGCACGGCGACTGTCTTCAGACGGGATTTTTGGGCACGAGCTTTATTATGGACGCACTTACGTCGTGCGGCGCAGTCGATGTCGCCTACACGCTGCTTCTTCAGCACAAGAATCCGAGCTGGCTTTATTCGGTCGACCAGGGCGCCACGACCGTCTGGGAGCGTTGGAACAGCTACACTAAAAAGGATGGCTTCGGCCCAGTAGGCATGAACAGCTTCAATCATTACGCCTACGGAGCGGTTTTGGCCTGGATCTACCGTGAGGCGGCCGGCATTGCGCCTGATTCGTCGGCGCCTGGCTTCAAGAAGATCGTA